>CAJOMI010000036.1 GCA_905235545.1 uncultured Lachnospiraceae bacterium
CATCGCTTTTGTGGTGATCTTCAGTGATATCTTTACCAGGGAATACAAATCCGGAACCCTGCTGCTTGTGCTGACAAAAGGCCTGTCAAGATACAAGGTTGTGCTGGCAAAAACATTGCTTTTACTGTCACTCTGGACAGCGGGCTATGGACTTTGCTATGGGATCACCTACAGCTACAATGCCTATTATTGGGATAACGGAATTATGAATCACTTATTTTCCTCCGCTGTCATCTGGTGGCTGTTCGGTGTGTGGGTGATTTGTCTGGTTGTCCTGTTCTCAACACTTTTACAGAATAATACGGGTGTCTCTCTGTGCACCGGAGGAACAGCTCTGCTCGCATATTTATTGGGTAATATACCGAAAGCAAAAGAGTATTTACCAACGAGGCTGATGGATACGAATCCGATTTTAACCGGGGCTCTGGGAACGGATGCATATACAAAAGCGATTGTGATCACTGTTTTGTTTGGACTGGCCTGTATTGTTGTCAGTGTTCCTGTTATGAATAAGAAACAACTGTAACGTAAAATAATCATATAAAACCACTGTATGGAGTTTGCGTGACGGAAAAATACAGCCAGCGGATGAGAGTTGTAAAATCAAAGACAGGAAGTTGTGTAGCAGATACGCATATGGGGGCATATCACTGCATTCTAAAAGAATTGCTCCTGTGTTTGGGAATTCCTCTATAATTTGTAAGGCTTTTCCGACGACTTCTTTACAGACCAGATTGTTGTCAAATTCACCGCGCCCTTCTATGATGCAGGAAAATTGTGGTTCGTGGCCCAGATCTTTCACGATCAATCGTTGCTTTAACGCATCATTCACTCCGCAGCTATTGAGAAGGTTGTCGGTAAAAGAGTCTTTTTGAGCGGTGAGTACACCAATCGGCTGGTCTTCTTTTAATATGGACGCAATCCAGGGCAACTGGACAAGACTGGACAAAGCGACCGGAATATCAATTTCATCGGCAATGCGGGATTGGTAATTTCCAAAAAAACCGCAGGCACTGCTGATCGCGCGAACGCCTTCCGCTTTGAGTTTTTTACATGTCGCCAATACGTTTTCGTAAACTCCGTCTGCAACATTGAAAAGATTCGCACAGTCTAATCCCTGAACTGCTTTTAAACGGACAGGAAAATCAAAGGTATATCCATTAACAATGTTTCCCGGAAGCATAGGATAATAGACATCATCGATGTATATTATGCCGATCGGATATCCGGCGATATTCTGTCCTTTTTTCATTTTTACTGTAACATTATCATTGGAAGAATTTAAAAAACCATATCGTATATTGTTATCCATAATAACTATCATCCCCTTGCTTCTGGCATCTTATTATTTTGAAAAACGGGAAAAATCCAACTTGCTGATATCAAAATCGGTTGGCTTATTACTGATAAGCTGTTCCATAAATCGTCCGGTGATCGGAGAAAAACAGATTCCATCCCCTTCGTGTCCTGCAGCGATGTAATATCCCGGGATACTGTCAACATCGGAAACAATCGGCAAATGGTCAATCACAAATGGTCTTACACCGGAATATGCACGGATACATTTTATATCAGCAAGTTCCGGGAAGAAGCGAAGGGCCCTCTCACTGATCGCCTTGATGGTTTCGATTTCTGAGCGGATGTCATAATCCCGGAATAAACGGTTGCCGCCGACTAAAAGATTATTGGAAGGCGTATATTCAAGGTTAAAGGCAATGTTCTGTTCCTCAACTAAAGGACTGACATTTCTTTTGAAATGGATGCTGTCAAATTTACTGAGCATATAGCCGTATTCCAAAATTTTGTGATTGCATAAGCGCTCTGTCTGCTCAGATACCAGATTGGTACCTTTGCGGGGCTCGATGGGAATGGTAAGACCCGTAAGTTTTCCGACAAATGGTGCCCATGCACCGGCACAGTTGACAATTCGCTTTGTTTTCAGAGTTCCGTAGTTTGTCTCAACGCTCTCTACTGCATTTGTTTTTTCGTTCAGATTAATTTTTGTTATATCACAGTAAGTATAACATTCAAGACCATGTTTTCTGCCTTCGTGGATAAAGGCAAAACAGAGTTTATATGGACTGACTGCGATCGCACCACTTTCCGGAGTATATAAAGCACCGGCCAGATCTTTGGCAATATGCGGTTCCATTTCACAAAGTTCTTCACGATCGACCATGCGAAGAGGATAACCGTCTTTATTCTGTTTTTCACAATAGTCTGCGGCTGCGTCAAATTCAGTCTGTGTTTCACAGACATAAAGACAGCCTTTTGGAACATATTCAAAATCATATTCAAATTCTGCTGCAAGTTCCGCAAAATAATCGATACTGGCTTGTCCCATTTTTGTGTCGATTCCCGGTAATTTGTCGCAAATAAGAGCAACTGCGTCACAATGACTGGATGAACCGCTTGCAATGTCTCCACGTTCCAAAATAGCGGTGGAATATCCTGCTTTTGCAAGATGATATGCAACGCTGGTACCGATGGCACCTGCACCAATAACTATTACATCATATTCTTTTTGCATTATATCACCTCTCCTTTTGCCAATTCGCCGAAAGTAACAGGACGTACGGGTGGTCTTGCAGAGGAAGAACCTGCTTCATTTGGCGGAATGTGAAGTTCCTGCACCAAAAGTTGTTGTACCAGTTTTTCACAGGTTCGCCCCTGACACAATCCCATTCCGGCTCTGGTCCTTCGTTTGACACCAACGATATCTCTGGCACCTTCATGAATTGCATTTTTTATTTCGCCAACTGTGACCTCTTCGCAGCGGCATACGATCATATCGTCTGCTAATTCAGTAACCATACTATTTCCTCCAATCTATATACATTAGATTCGTTCGATTGTTCTTACATCATCCGAGTATTCTTTTGGAATTTCAACCGTTACCACCGGAGTATGATCATAGGAGTTGGGATTGACAACTTTTATGATCTTTCCTCTGCACACGATCTCGCCCTTGCGGTTCATAGCATTTCGTTCTTCTCCGACGACCGGTGTCGGATAATATTCGAAAGGAAATGAAATGGCAGCAGTTGTATCCGAATAGGTTTTATCCACTATAATAATTGCCAGTCCGGGACAACGTGCCACACACATTCCACAACCGATACATTTATCGCCGGAGAGAGTAGGGAGATTCGTGATAGGATTTCCGATGGTTATCGCACCCAGATGACACGCGGCTTCGCAAGGATTACAGGGGATTTCCTGCACACATTCAATGACAGCAACCGGACCTTTTTGATACCGCTCTTCATCCGGCAATGTCTGAATGTTCTTCAACTCTTCATATTCCAAATATCCTGTATTGATCAATGCCATAGTGTATTCCTCCTTATAGAATTGGTTCCGGCGCGCCAATCTTTTCCTTATATTGTTTCATGATGGCTTCTTTTTCGACCATACGCTTTTCTCCGAATGGTCCCAGACGAAGCGCATGCAGCCGTTCCCAGATTTCCTTGCGATATTGTCCGGCTGTTTCGGAAGAAATCAGACCTAAATCTTCAGCGGCACTGATGCCGGCGATTTTTCCTTCCTCCAGTGCCGTGTTCGCTTCTTCTACACCGGTCGTATCACCTGCTACATACACCCCTTTGCATGAGGTTTCCATCCGTTCATTGTGCAGGGGAATATAACCGCCGAATACTCCGTTATAAGTAAGTTCACAACCGGCGAGTTTTACAAGATCCATGGTGGGTTTTAAACCGGCAGCCAGTGTGATGGTGTCACAGTCAATTGTTTCCTCTGTGCCCGGAATAGGCTGAAAATGTTCATCTACCTTTGCGATCACACAACCGGATACGCATCCGTCCGTTCCTTTTATTGCCTCGATAATTGTATGTTGCAGACGGATTGGAACGCCGGCTCTGCATATCTTTGCAGCATGAACTGCGTAACCACCGATTTTTGGCGCAGCATCGACCAGGGTGACCACATCACATCCTGCCTGCATCAATTGATAAGAAACAATAAGACCGACATTTCCGGTTCCCAGCATCACGATTTTTTGTCCCGGTTTTACATGATTTACATTGATCATGGTCTGGGCAGCGCCTGCACCCATGACACCGGGAGTTGTCCAGCCTTTGAATCGGATCGCATTTTCAGAGGCGCCGGTGGCAATAATGATTTTGTTCGCCTGCAGTGTTATGATTTCTTTCTTTCCGTCATCGAATCCTTTTTCAATCGCAATTTTATTACCCGGAAAGATGCCGATCACAGTGCTCTGCATCCATATTTCCACATTGGCTTCATTCGCTTCGGTTAAAAGTTGTTTGCCAATATCGTAGCCCCTGGTTCCGGACCGGTGGGCACTGGAGCCAAAGAATTTATGTATTTGTTTAAATAACTGTCCACCGGGTTGCATATTCAGGTCTACCAAAAGGACAGAAGCACCGAGTTTTCCAGCTTCTATGGAAGCTGCCAGACCGGCAGGACCGGCTCCGATTACTAATATATCTTTTTGTAACATTGATTACGCCCCCTTTGATAAACCGTTTTGTGTTTTGATCACCATGCCTGCCTTCACAGGTGTGATGCATGTGCGTACATTTGCCTTGCCATCTACAACCATCGCACAGTCTGTACATTGTCCGATACCGCAAAACAGCCCGCGGGGTTCTTTCCGCTTCACAGTGTACCGGTTAATTTTTATTCCGGCATTTAGCACAGCAGCGAGAATAGGTTCCCCCTCGTATGCACGTATGGGTTTTCCGTCAACACTTATTTCTACTTCTTTGTTGGGATGTTTACAATCCAGAATGACATGATTATCAACTCTCAGACACATGACAGCACCTCCTACTGTTTACCGTTTGTCAAAATTACAATACCGCAACAAATTCCATTTCCACTAAACATCCGTCGACCATATCGACGCACTGTGTGCAGCATCTGGCAGGATAATTCCCTTCAGGAAAATAAGTTTTATAAACTTCGTTCATTTCAGGAATCAGATTGATGTCTTTAATGTAGATTGTGACTTTTCCGACATCGTCCATAGAGGCACCTGCAGCTTCCAGCACTGCTTTTGCGTTTTCCATTGTGGCTTTCGTCTGTTCTTTCATGCCGCCGGAAACCATTTCTCCTGAAACATCGGTTCCAATCTGGGTGGTAAATATGATATTTCCCATTTTTACACCAAGGGCGTATGGTCCGTGACATTCTCCGCATTTTTCTGATGTGATCTGTGTTCTCATAAGATACCTTCTTTCTGCATGGCATGTATTTTTAGAGCCTGCATCCACCATGCTAACGCAGGCTCTGTGAAACGTGTTGTGTTCTGCTCGCCTTACATTTTAGAGTGGAGCGGATTGTGTTGAGCCTTTTTCCTGATACATCTCCTCAATCGATAATTCCAGGATGGCCAGACCCTCGTCGAGTTCCTCTTTTTTAACATTGAGTGGCGTTGCAAAGCGCATTCCGTTGCCGTGAACACCACAGTTTAAAGTGAGCATGTGATGCTTTAACATTCTGGCTTTGACATCCAGCCAGATATCAGGAGCCGGGGAACCATCCTCGTGAGAGAATTCGATCGCCACCATGAGACCAATTCCCCGAACATCGGAAATGCATGCGAATTTATCTTTTAATATAAGAAGTTTCTCCTTTAGATAAGCACCCATTTCATTTACATTGTTCAGTAAACTTCCATCTTTGAATTGCTTCAAAACTTCACAACCGGCGGCTGCAGCAACCGGATTTCCGCCAAAGGTGGTTCCATGCGTACCAATTGGCCACTTATCCATAATTTCCGGTGTGGATATGACGGCACTCATAGGAAGTCCGCCGGCAATGGCTTTTCCGACTGTCATTATGTCAGGGATTACATCAAAATGCTGACTTGCCCACATCTTACCGGTACGTCCGAATCCGGATTGTATTTCATCGAAAATCAGGAGGATACCATGCTGTTTACATATTTGTGCTACTCCCTGCACAAATTTTTGATCCGGCACCACATATCCACCTTCCCCTAAGACGGGTTCCATGTAGATGCATGCCACATCCTCCGGCCATACAACATATTGGAGTAATTTCTGTAACTCCCATAGGCAGTAATCGGATCTCTCCTCGGCCGGCATTCCCTCGGGACAAAGATCTTTGCTCGGATATGGAGAAAAATACACGTTGCCCATCAGCGGATTATAATGTTTTCTGTATTTTGAGTTTGAGCCTGTAATGGAAGTTGCGCCTACTGTTCTTCCAGATCCCATAAACGCGATTACGGCACTGCGTCCGGTATAGGACATTGCGAGTTTTAAAGCGCTGTCTGTCGCCTCAGCACCTCCGTTTGTAAAAAAGATGGAGCTTAATCCCGGAGGTGTTACCCCGGCTAATTCTTTGGCGAGAGTCAGTGTGGATTCATAATTTACCAGATTAAAAGAAGCATTTACCAGATTATCTGCCTGTGTTTTTATTGCCTCTACGATAGGTGGAAAATTATGTCCCAAAGCATTGACTGCAATTCCCTGAACGAAATCTAAGTACTTATCACCGTTAACATCTGTCAGATAGCATCCGGACGCGGATTTTGCAACCAGATTGGTCTGTTTATAGAAAACGGGACTTAGATATTGTTTATAGTCTTCAAATTTAATTGCCATATTGCGGACCCTCCTTTTATCGTTTGCTTTCAAGACGTTATGATATACCGTTTTCAGAAATAAGTAAACTTCACAATAATCATGTCAGATATAAATAAATAGAATATCTGGATTGACTTGACAAGAATACATTTGTAGAATATGTATAAGAAGATCGAAATCCTTCGATTGAGTGAAACGTTCCGCGAGGTGTTGCATGCCATTGGCACGCAGCACCTCGCAAGTGAGTCTTGACAATGGAAAAGGAGAGTGAAGAAATATGGAATTGCAGGAATATAAAATATTACTGGATCTGGCGGAGACCGGAAATATTACAAAAACGGCAGAACGTTTAGGGTATTCACAGCCGGGAGTCAGTCATGTTCTGAAGAAGGCGGAAAAGGAAATCGGTTTTCCGTTGATCTATCGGGAGAAATATGGAGTAACCCTGACACCTTCCGCGCAGCAACTGCTTCCGATGATGAGGGATATCATCGCTATGCGGGAGAAAATGGAACAGACAATCTACAATATTAAGGGTCTGGAGTATGGAAAAATAACAATTGGAACATACTCCAGTGTGGCGATTCATATCCTGCCGCAGATTTTGCGGGAATTTAAAAAGATACACCCCAATTTAATTATCGATATAAGGGAGGGAGGTGCGGATAATATTCTTTATTGGTTGGACAACAATATGATTGATTTTGCGTTTTTGAGTCGCCCATATGCAAGAACACTTGAATTTTTTTCTTATGGGAAGGATCCTTTGGTAGCGGTGCTCCCGGAAGACTATGTGACAGATGGGCAGATAAACTTTCCGATAGAGAATTTTAACGGAATTCCATTTATTATTTCTGCGGCAGGAAATGATTTTGACATACATAATGCACTGGAAGTTTCAGGGGTTGATCCCAATTACAACTACTCTGTTTTAGATGACCATACCATTCTCTCCATGGTAGAAAACAAATTGGGACTCAGCATATTAACCAGGCTTATTTGCACAGGTTATCCTTACAAAGTGAAACTTCTTCCGCTCAGCCCGTCTTTTTATCGGGATATGGGAATTGGAATGCACAGTTATAAGGATTTATCGCCGGCGGCAAAAGGTTTTGCAGACTATGCAATTCAACGGATTCCGGATATTTGGAAGGATGTGATCGGTGTCGTTTGAGATGTATCACTATAATAGTAGAAAAATGATGAGAGATTTGTCTGTTTGTAAATTTTTTAAAAAATCATACGGATTTTCCTAAAAAAATTTTGTTGACATCCTGAAAATATAATGCTATATTGAGGTCAATTTAAAAACAACTGGTCAGACCAGTTGGAAGGCAATTGAGCAAGGGCGCTGCTTTTCATAAAGTGGGCGTCCTTTTTCAATGGCGAGACTTGAATCAAAAGGCAATGAGATGACGAGAGTGTCAGACAGATCATTATGGATGGGAGGAATGTAAAATGCCGGAAAACAAATTAATGTTATCGATTAAAAATGTGTATAAGCATTTTGGAGACAATAATGTTCTGAATGGCGTGAACATTGATGTGAAAAAAGGGGAAGTTGTGGTCATTCTTGGCCCGAGTGGATCCGGTAAGACAACGATGCTTCGCTGTATTAATTTTTTGGAACATGCCGATGAGGGAAGCATTACAGTCAATGATTTCACGGTATCGGCGAAAGAAAAGAGCAAAAAAAAGATCAGGACGCTTCGGCAAAAAACGGCAATGGTCTTTCAGCAGTATAACTTATTTCGCAACAGAACAGCGGTAGAAAACGTAATGGAAGGGCTTATCGTTGTCAGGAAAATGCCAAGAGACGAAGCAAGGCAAAAAGCGGAGGCAGCCCTGGATGATGTGGGATTGCTGGATAAAAAAGATTTTTATCCGTCCCAGCTTTCCGGAGGACAGCAGCAGCGCGTGGGAATTGCCAGGGCATTGGTTATGGAACCTGATGTTTTGTTATTTGATGAACCTACATCTGCATTAGATCCGGAATTGGTCGGAGAAGTGTTGGAATGTATAAGAAGAGTGGCAAAAACGGGCATAACGATGATGATTGTGACACACGAGATAGCGTTTGCAAAAGAGGCAGCAACCAGAGTTATTTTTATGGAGGGCGGCGTAGTTGTAGAAGACGGTACGCCGGAAGAAGTCATTGAGCATCCGAGTACGGAGAGAACAAAGGAATTTTTGCAAAGAATAAACGCATAAAGATCTGTTCTATGGCATCTTACAGAGTCCCTTTGTAAGATCTTTAGATAAATATATTTTATTAAGGAGGAAATGGTTATGAAAAAAACAGGAAGATTATTATCATTGATGATGGCGAGTGTGGTATTGGCCGGTCTGATTTCCGGATGCGGCAGTTCAAGCGGCACAGATAGTGGAAAAAGCACAGGGGAAACTGAGAAACCCGCAAACAAGGAGGATTCCTCTTCCGATGACAGTATTGCGGCAATAAAGGATAATGGGGATGGGACGTATACGGTTACGGTTGCTGTCCTTGATGCAATGGCTCCATACACCTATACGGATGAGAAAGGTGAATTTCAGGGATATGATTACAATTATATGCGTGCTCTGGATGAAAAGATGGAAAACTATACCTTTGAGTATGTAGCAGCAAGTGCAGATGCAGCACCGGCAGCGATTCAGGCAGGGACTTATGCAATGTCTGTTTCCGCTCATTTTGTCACACCGGCCAGAGCGGAGAGTTATCTCTTAAGTATTCCGCAGAGTTATTATCCGATTAATCTGATTTCACGGGTAGAAGACAGCTTTACAAGTTTTGAGCAGTTAGATGGAAAGTCATTGGTTCCGAATCCGCCAAATGATGGACTTTCTGTGGCACTTGGAGATATGGCAAAACAGTATCCGGATGTGAAATATACACAGGATCCGACTTCTGAGTATATTCCGTACTTGGATGGTTTGCAGGATGTAATAAAAGGACGGTATGACTGTTGGTTTGGTGGGGAGTCTATGTATGCAGATTTGGTGGCAGCGGATTCTACCATTGCGGATACCACGTTTTGTTCGGAGCCGATTACAACAGCAGCCTGTGTATGTGTCATCAATAACACATTATCCGATTTCAGAGAGGCAGTAAATGAGGCAACGGTAGAACTCTATAAAGACGGAACATTGAAAAAGTTATCCGAGGAATGGCTTGGAAAGGATTATTTTGAGATTGCATCCGATACCGGGTCCCTGTTTGATTACGAGGGCTATTCAGCCGAAAAGGCAGATTGGTATAAATAAGATCGGAGTACAATGATGAAGCAATATTGATCGGAAGGGGATGATTGGATTGAACAGATCATTGGAAATCGTATGGAGGTATTTGCCTGCACTTTTGCAGGCATTACCGACAACACTGTATATGCTGATCATATCAGTGGTGATTGCAGCAGTGTTAGGTTTTTTCTTTGCATGGGCAAAACTCGGCAAAAATCCGATCCTGAAGGCGTTTTCAAGTGTTTTTATATCATTTATGCGGGGTACACCTATGATGGTGCAATTGCTGTTAATCTTCATCTGGGTGCCGGTGATCTGTAACCGTCACGGAATCACTACAAGTGATTGGAATCCGATGATATATGCGTTAGTCGCCTTTTCGTTAAATATGGCAGCTTTTTTTGCCGAAATTTACCGCTCTGCATATATGGGATTGGATTACAGACAAATCGAAGCGGCACAAAGTTTAGGGATGAGTTCCCCGCAGATATTTAAAAGAGTGATTTTGTCGCAAGGGGCCGCATCGGCACTTCCCAACTTTACCAATATGTCATTAGAACTTATGAAGAATACCTCTATCGCAGCAATTATCGGGGTCTATGATATTTTGGGAAAGGCTCAGCAGCTGGTAAAAAATAACTATGGCGTGGGTCAGTTTGAATTGTATATAACAGTAGGCGTTATTTTCTGGATTATGGGATTGATCATTTTATTCGTATCCAATCTGGCGACAAAAAGGCTGAACAGAGGCAATTCCAATGTCCATTCGGGAAAGGTTTTGCAGTAAAAAACAAGAGAGGCGATTTTTATGGAGATATATTTGGAATGTTTAAGGGAAGTAATGTCGGGTATCCCGACTACGTTAGGTCTGACTATATGGTCTGTATTACTGGCGCTTGTATTGGGGATTACATTAAGTTTTGGAGTTCTCAGTAAGGTGACACCGATAAGAATGGTATTTTCCGTCCTGTGTTCTTTTTTGAAAGGAATTCCGATTCTGGTATTTTTATATGCATTTCATACCTCTATCGATGTCATTATGGGAGGACTCGATCAGATCTTTACATTTTATACCTATGATATCAGAAAGCCGCCTACTTTTATTTTTGCGGTATTTGCTTTGGCGTTGTCCTATGCGCCTTATATGTGCGATATGGTGACATCAGCTCTTGGGACGATTCCAAAGGGGCAGTGGGAAGCCTGCGATGCGGGAGGCTTTACGGATTGGCAGAAAATGACGCGAATCATCATACCACAGTCGATAGTGGTCGCCATACCGAATTTTGGCAATCATTTTGTCAATTTATTAAAAGCAAGTTCTCTCTCCTGCATGGTAATGATTATGGAAATGATGGGAGAGGCGCGTAATTATGCAACACTCAGCCAGAAGTTTTTAGAATGTTATACGGTATGTGCACTTTGCTATTGGTTCGTTTTTGTGGTATTTGAGCAGGCATTCCGAATGGTCGAGAAAAGGACCGGAAGATATTTGCAGCCGGGTGCACAAGTGTCAAAAAGAAAGAAAATAGTTGTGCGAAGATTAGACACGTTTCAAGTGGTAAATAAGGAGGCTTAGCAAAATGAGAACAGAGTTTGAATTTTATTCTCCGGTAAAGATTGTGACAGGGGTTGGAGAAAGTCTGAAACTGGAAAAGTGGGTAAAACTCTTTCGTGCGGAAATGGTGCTGGTGATTGTGGACAAAGCAGTATCTGCCACAGATGCGTTTCGGAATATGACGGATTCCATGAAGGAGCAGAATATCGCTTTTGATATCTTTTCAGATACGATACCGGAACCTCCGATGGAATTGATTGATGATTTGGCGATCCAAGTGAGAAAAAAAGCATACGATCTGGTCATTGCGGTAGGCGGCGGGAGTCCCATGGATACGGCAAAAGCGGTCTGTATGCTGAAAAACAATGAGGGAAGGATCAAAGAGTATTTGTTTGGAGGAACAAAGACACCAATCCATCCTTCTGTTCCGTTAATATGTATTCCAACCACTGCGGGAAGCGGTTCGGAGGTTTCCTGTGCCAGCGTGATTGAGGATACGGAATTAAATATTAAACTTTCCTGTACACATCCCAATCTGTATGCGGAAATTGCAATACTGGATCCGTTGATGCAGAAGGGAATGCCGCCTATGGTAACAGCCGGAACCGGGATGGATGCGATGACGCATGCCATAGAATCTTACACGTCAAAAAATTCCTGTGTTTTTACGGAAATGTATGCAAGAAAAGCAATTGAACTCATCGCAAAGAATCTGCCGGTTGTGATGAAAGATCCGGATAATATGGAAAGCCGTATGATGATGGCACAGGCAAGCACTCTTGCGGCTATAAGTATGGCAAACGGCGGATTGGGTGCGGTACACGGTATTTCACAGTCCATGGGAGGAGTGGCACATACGCCTCATGGAATCACAAATGCGATCTTATTGCCGAAAGTTGTGAAGTACAATTGCAAGGGAGATCCAATAAAATTTGCAGATATTGCCGGGCTTTTGGGTGCAGATATCCGTGGATTGACGGTAGAAGAGGCGGCAGAGGCTGCCGGGGTAAGAATTGCAGAGTTAAATCGCGAATTGGGTATTCCGGACAATATCAGCAGTCTAAACGTAACCAGGGATATGTTTCCTGAAATCGTGAAGGGGACGATGGGATATCGTCTGCTATGGATGAATCCGATCGAATTTACAGAGGAATTGGCATATCAGATATTGGAAGAGAGTTTGTAAACAAAAGAGGTGATATAAAGATGGATAAAAGATTCATTATTACAATCTCCAGAGAATTTGGAAGTATGGGAAGACCGATTGCAAAGCGGTTGGCAGAACTGCTTCAGATTGAATTTTATGACAGGGATATCGTGGAAAAAACAGCACAGAATCTGGGACTTCCGGTATCTGTGATCAAGGAGAATGAAGAGAGTGTAAAAAACCGTTTTTTAAATATGAGTTATCCTTTGGGAAATGAAGCGACAGAGCAACAGGATCTGATCTTTCATGAACAGACAAAGATCATTCGTGAATTAGCGGATCAGAGTTCCTGCATCATTGTCGGAAGATGTGGAGATTATATTTTTGAAAATGACAAAAATTGTCTCCGCGTGCATATTTATGCGCCTTATGAGGCCAGGTATCGAAATTGTGTTGATATTTTGCGCATGGATCATGATTCTGCCAAAAAGACCATTAAAAAAGTAGATAAAGCGAGAAAGGCCTATCATATGCATTATGCAGGATTTGTACCCGGTGATGTGGAACATTTGGATTTGCTTATTAACAGCGATGTTTTTGGCATTGACGGAACGGCAGAGGCGTTGGCAAAGATTGTAAAGATTCGTTTTGGTATTGAGGATGAAGACAGGAATTAAGAAAGAAGGAATGCGTTATGGCAAAAGTGTTGTATTTTAATATAGATGACAATCTGGATTACGAGAATGCACTGTTAAAAGAATGGGGTGTTGATGATCTGGAACTGATTGAGGTAAAAGATAAGGAGTATAAGAAAACATTTGGCGAATATGTCCGTGATACGGGGGCAGAGGGCCTTGTGGTGGAATATGAGCAGGTAACAAGAGAGGTTATGGATATGTCTCCGGAACTTAAGATCATATCGCTGCAGAGTATCGGCTACAATTGTGTGGATATTCCTGCTGCGACAGATCACAATATATGTGTTACCAATATCCCGGGTTTTTGTGCAGATGAAGTAGCATTGCATGCGGTTGGATTTGCCATAGATCTCGCCAGAAAGATCACATTTTTTGATCGGACTGTGCAAGACGGGAAATGGGACCCGCTTTTGGGATATAAAACCTATCGCTTAAAAGATAAGGTGTTTGGCATGGTCTTTTTCGGTGAGATTCCCAAGCGAATGGTTCCGGTTCTGAAATCGTTAGGACTGAAAATTCTGGTATATGCACCGACCAAAACAAAAGAATACTTAGAAGAGTTCGGGTGCGAAAAGGCTGAAACATTAGATGAATTATTGGAAAATTCGGATTTTGTCTCCATGCATTGTCCACTGATCAAAGATGTGACATATCACATGATGGGGGAAGAACAGTTTAAGAAAATGAAGAAAACGGCTTTCTTTATCAATACAGCAAGAGGGTCTGTGGTGGATGAACCTGCACTGGTAAAGGCTTTGAAAGAGGGGGAGATACAGGCTGCAGCAATTGACGTGATAGAGGATGAGGTGACAGAGAGCAGTGAGTTGTTCGGATTGGAAAATTGTATTTTAACACCGCATGCTGCCTTTATGTCGGAAGATGCATTTTATGAGGGAAGAAGAAGGTGCCTGGAACATTTGGCACAAAGATTATCCAATAAAATGGAACAAAGACCTACCAATCTTGTAAATAAAGAAGTAACCTATTAGTTACCGTTCAGTGGTTAGCCTTGCAATTGTTTACCATTACATGATGCCGGGGTCAAAACCCGATATCCGGATTGTTCCGTGCTTCGCACTCCCACAATCCTCCCGCATTCCGCACTTTCGTGGCGCATTTGCACCACTTCGTGCTCCATGCGGGGTGGGTCATAAAGTCGTTCACCCACTTTCGAGCAAGTTCAAAGTGGGTTCGGACTTTTGACCCTGATATCATTACATTTTGTCAAAAAAGGTATATAATGGAATTTGACCGAAAAAGAAGGGAGAAATGTAAATGGAGGAAATGTTATATATGCAGGTTGCCAATAGTCTGATGGAGAAGATTTATTCCGGTAGTTTGCAGGCACAGGAAAAACTTTCGGAGAGAAAACTTGCAGCAGAGTATCAGGTGAGCAGAACGGTTGTCAGAGAGGCGGTTAAACTATTAAATGAAAAAGGGCTGGTATATACCGTATATGGAAAAGGAACGTTTGTGAATCGGGTAGATGATACATTATCCATCGATAAAATGCAGGACACTTTAAATATCAGCCATGTGGAACAGGAAGATGTAATAGAGGCACGCGAACTTCTGGAACATGCTATGATTCCGATGATGATAGCACGGGTTACTCCGGGAGATATTGAAATGCTTGAGGAATTGCAGCAAAGGATGTCGGATGTGATAGAAGATGGAGATACGTTTGTGTTATTGGATGAAAAGTTCCATTTGGTTTTATCCATGTGTACGCACAACAGAGTACTTTTCATTATGACCGGTACGCTCAATAAAATGGCCGACCGACGAAAATTATTGGCGGACGGAGTGAAACTGCGCAAGGAGGCAAACAAAGAACATTTGAATATTATCAATGCGTTGAAGGCAGGAAATGAGGAACGATTGAAAGAGGCTGTCCAGATACATATCAACTGTATTCGTTCCTGTATAGGAGGAAATATACAATGAGCACATTGGTCGTTTTACAGCAGATGGCAGTGATTGCTATTCTGGTTGCTATCGGTATATATTTACAGAAAAAAGATATTATTGACGGGAAAACAGAAAAGAAACTTTCCATCATTGTAATGGATGTCGTGAATCCGGCACTGATCATGTCCTGTATATTGACAGGTGAAATCACGGCAACGCACCGGGATTTGTTAAATGCAATCGGGGTTGCTGTGATTTTATATGCATTTTTATGTGTTTTGGGATTTTTGATTCCTAAGTTGCTTTCGGTTGATCCGCAAGACCGGAAATTTTATAATCTTATGACGGTCTATACCAATGTCGGATTTATTGGCATACCGGTGGCAAGAGCAATCTTGAGCGGAAGTGCAATGTTATATGTGATTGTTTGTAATGTTATGTATTGTCTGTTATTCTATACGCATGGAGTTACCGTACTGGCGGGGAAACGCGGGAAGATTGAGATACGAAGGATTTTATCGCCGGGAACCGTTATGGCAATCTTAACATTGCTTTTCTTTTGGTTTGATGTGACCCTTCCGGCGGTTGTGGCAAACAGTATTATATATCTTGGAAATGCGACAGTATTTTTATCGATGGCATTGCTTGGCGCATCCATTGCAAAGAATTCCATTCTGGATGGATTAAAGGAAAAAAATATATGGTTTTATATTGGAATTCGAATGATAGCGGTGCCGGTCGTTCTGGTCTTGATTTTGAAAACATTGCATTTTCAAACGGAAATGATACAGGCATTTTTTTTGATGTCAGCGATGCCGGTAGCAAATCTGCCGCTGATACAGGCGGAAAAAACAGGAGAAAATACCGAAATTCTCTCCAGAGGTATTATGGTAACTACGGTGTTGTGTTTTATTACGATCACACTGCTCATGGCAATCCTGTTTTAACCGAATACAAGATATTTTACGTTTTAGGGGGAAAGCTTATGGTTTTATCAGATATTATCGGACCGGTAATGATTGGCCCTTCCAGTTCACATACCGCGGGAGCGGCAAAAATAGGATTTGTTTCCGGAAA
>CAJOMI010000037.1 GCA_905235545.1 uncultured Lachnospiraceae bacterium
TCCGCCCTGATGTTCAAAACGATCCATAAAATCCACCTGATGCTTGTGAATGTTCTGCATCGGAAACGTATCCGTGTGACATTCCTTTGCATCAAAACAGATTGGAATTGACTGTGCCACTCCGATATAATCGACCGTTGAGTCTTTTTCGAAATAAGCCAGTGTAATATGTCTTGTATTTTTATCAATCTCTACCGGTGTGATCGGTGTTGGGATTTTCTGAACCAAAGCCAGGGATTTTTCTGCATAGATCTCATTTGTCATATTGATCAGTTCCTCGAATGTAGATCCTCGAAGACCTCTGGAATTCCATGTTGCCATCAGTATGTGCCTCCTTATCAAAGCGGATTAAAATGCAAAAAATGTGTATTTGATACATAATCAACTCTTTTTATCTTTTTGAAAAATTGCCGTTGCTATCGTTTCAAACTGTCCGGGCAATCCGGCGTGCAGTACAGTACCCCGAAGGTTCTCCGGCAATTCCCTCTCACTTACCGGAAATGTGATCTCATAAGCGTGCAGCAACTGATTCCGCAGACCAAATTCTTTTTTCATGACTGCATTGACACTTTTTAATCCATACTTGCCGTCTCCGATAATCGGATGACCTATATAACGCAAATGCGCACGAATCTGATGGGTTTTACCCGTGACAAGTTTCACTTTAAGAAGTGTAAATTCCATTTTCTGAAATACGCCATACTCAAGTGGCTCATATCGCGTCTCTATAAAAGCCGGCTTATCTATCCCGGAAGCGACAGCCTCCTCTCTGGTGGAAAAGATATTGACCTGATTGTGATTTTCCTTTTTGGACAGAAAACCTTTAATCGTGCCGGAATCCTGAACCCTTCCCGACACAATGGTCAGATAATACTTGTCCATTGTACGCTCTTTCAACACTTTGGAAAGCACTCTGGATCCCTTTAACGACAGACCTGCAAGCAAAATGCCGCTTGTGTTGCGGTCTAACCGGTTGCAGACAGACGGCGTAAACAGATCATCGGCTCCGTACTTTGCCCGGTAATAATCCACAATCCGTTCATTGAGGGAGTAATCATCGGCATCCGCCTTCTGGGACAGAAGTCCCACCGGCTTATTCACGATCAGAATATCCGCATCCTCGTAGAGAATATCAATTCCTTTTAACGGATCCTTTACGTGTGGGAAGCTGCTTGCGTTCCCAACTTCATCAAGTTCCTGTTTATCGTCTGCTTTTTCCCGCAATATAACCGGAATCTGTCCGTCCTTTCGAAACTTCGAAATCGTTTCATCCGTCATAAAAATCTGAACCCGATCTCCGACACTCAGGATCTCGTTTCCGGACGCTTTTTTTCCATTCCATTTGATGTTCTTTTTACGAAGCATTTTGTAGATAAAACTCTGCGGTGCCTGATCCATGTATCTGCCTAAGAATTTATTCAGACGCTGCCCTTCATTTTTATCTGTGATTATTATTTCCTGCATAATGATCTCCTGTGTGTCGACGGAGGTGGATTTCTCCGACTGCGTAAAACAAATATTATAATCTACATCCATCTCCATCCCGGAAGATATTTGTTCTTCATGGTTCCTTTGGATAATTTCCCAAATCCAAGCGGATATCCGCTCACACAGATCAGACAGATACCGTCTTTGCAATTTGTCTGTTCCGAATCTGTGAGGCTTAAAGTCTCACCTTTTAAATATTTGATCACCCTCGCATCCTTCACATCCAGATCAAGGACGCTTGCGTAATCGCTCTTTTTTAAAAACATGGCAAGAGACTGGCTCGGCTCGAACCGGTTCTTTTTCATGTCTCCCATGTAAAGTCCGCAGCGCAGGATACGAAGTCCTCTGACATACGGCATTTGCTCCGGAATATAAAATACCCTTTCTTTTTGTACATCCATCCGGGAAAGTTCAAACGGATAATCAAGTGACTGAATAAATTCTTTTGCTTCTTTGCTCAGTTTTTCTTTTGAAAATTCATATTCCCTGACAGATGCCCCTTTTAATATCGTGGAATTACCTGTTGTCCCAGCATTGTCCTGATCAGATATACGGAAAGAATCTGCTTCTTTTTGTACCATGGCAACAAAATGTCCCTCTCCTTTGATCCGATGCGGCCACAATCGTCTGCATTTGGAAAGATCTTCATTGCCGGTAAGCCCCCACTCGGGATGTCCTTTATCAAAACCGTCAATTAGCGGAAGTTCCACCAAACGAAGGGATTCATCTAAAGATAACAGATATTCAATGGACTGCTCATTCTCCTCTTTCGAAAAAGTACAGGTGGAATATATTAAAGTTCCTCCCGGCTTCAACATCGTCACCGCCTCTTTCAGAATCGAACGTTGCAATCCGACAAAGAGATCAACTCCGTTCTGCTCCCAGGCTTTTACCATGTTATTCTGTTTGCGAAACATCCCCTCACCGGAACAAGGTGCATCGATCAGTATTTTGTCGAAGAAAGCAGGAAAACGCTTAGCCAGTTCATTCGGCGGTTCACTTGTCACCAGTGAATTGCCGACTCCAAATACTTCGATATTCTTGAGAAGTGCTTTCGCCCGTGAATTACTGATATCATTAGTCACCAAAAGTCCTGTCCCGTTAAGCTTTGCCGCAAGTTCTGTCGATTTGCCGCCCGGAGCTGCACATAGATCCAATACCGTATCGCCTTCTTCAATCGGCAAAAGGCTTGCGGTTGTCATCGCTGACGGTTCCTGAATATAGTATAGTCCCGCAAAATAATATGGGTGTTTTGCAGGTTTTACGGATTTGTCATAATAAAAACCATTAGGGCACCACGGCACCGGCTTCAGATCATAAGGTGATATCTTCAAAAAATCTTCCACTGAAATCTTTGCCGTATTGACACGGAGCCCCTGATATGCCTCTTCATCAAAGGAGGCCAGATACGTATCGTAATCTGCCCCCAGCATTTCTTTCATTTTTTCTTCAAATGTGCCTGGTAATTCCATTCCTTTACCCTAAACAAGGCTCTGAGCCTTATATCCTTCCGATATGATATCTAACTGTTTGGAAAAACGCTCTAACTGCTCCAAATCTCCGGTCTCATATACCTTGAAGAATTCATCTTGTATCTTAACCACTTCACGCTTGTTCGCCACCTTAAATAAATTCTGAATGTTTATCAGAATATCCGATACCACCATTGCCTTGATCTGGAAGATATTTTGAGCATCCATGATCTCATCCCGAACGGAGCCCATCTCCTCATCTAAGACGAGAATTGCATCCGAGGCTTTAAGCAGCTTCTCCTTCAAATGATCCGGCATATTTCCTTTGTACTTATACTGCAGGGAATGCTCAATGGTTGCCCAGAAATTCATGGCAAGTGTCCGAATCTGAATCTCTGCCTGAATCCGTTTGGTTCCCTCCAGCGTATACACATCATAATAAATAATCATGTGATAACTGCGGTATCCGCTGCTCTTCATGTTATGAATGTAATCTTTCTCTTTGATTACTTCCATATCAGTGCGGTTATGTATGATCTCCACTACTTTCTCGATATCTTCCACAAACTGACACATAATACGAATACCTGCCATATCCGATATGCGTTCATGAATCTCTTCAATCGGTATATTCTTACTCTGCATTTTATCCAAAATGCTTGAAATCTTTTTCACTCTTCCGGTTACCTGCTCAATCGGTGAATAAAGCCCTGCATCCCGGTATTCTTCAATAATGTGATTAAACTTGACCACCAATTCATCAACTGCAAGCCGATACGGGTCAAGAATTTCCCTCCAAAGTTGTATTTCCATAGATTAAGTCACCCCATTCTTTCTTTCCAATTCTCCCTGCACAGATATTATTATTTTACCATAAGTATACAAAAAATGGAAGAACTAGCGTTCATCTAATTTTTGCAAAAACTCATAGGAATTGACACTCTCCTCATTCCCTGATTCCTCTCGAATATAGATGGCAAAATGCAAATGCACCGGCATTTTACCCATTGTCTTTTCTTCTCCCTCTCCGGTATTTCCCATAAACCCTAACAGTTCACCTGCACACACCTCTTTTCCGACCGCTATACCGACCGCATAGGAGTCAAGATGTGCATAGTAATAATAGATTCCGCGTTCCGAAGTCACTCCGATTCGGTATCCGCCAAGATAAAGCCAGCCTAAGTTGGTAATCACACCATCCGTAGCACTTACGATTGGAATTTGACCCGCGTTATTATGAAGATCCATAAGATCACACCCCTGATGCATTCCTTGTACTCTTGATGCGCCATAGGTGTCCTCATACGATATATCTTTGCGATATGCCTTTGGAATCGGAAAACAAACCATATCCTCTCCCACTGCCTCTATTTGATTCTGCATGTTCCTATATATGTCTTCCTGTCTTCCGGCATACCGTATTATTTCATTCTGCAAACCAACTAAAAGAATACTTTCCATCAAAATGATGCCACAAAGGATAAAATATCCTTTTACAATACTCCACATAAAAAACCTCCACTGAATATAATATATGTGAAGGTTTTTTATAAATTTACAAATTTTCCATTGTTATTTTTTTATAAAGATACCGTTATACGTTAAATTGTTTTAAGAAGACTTTTTTATTTTCGGTTCTCATTATCCCAAAAATATACCACAACCGGATCTCCGATCTCAAAATTCTGATACAGCGTTTTTGCAAGATCGATCGGAAGATTCACACACCCGTGAGATCCACTGTAATAATAAATGCTTCCACCGTAAGCACTTCTCCAACCTGCAGCATCATGCAAACCGACTCCACCGTTGAACTGAAGCCAGTAAGTGACAGGGGATTCATATTCGTATTCATACGTTGTTGTTGTCTTCTTGACTTTCTTGCCTTTTTTGTTCTTTTTCGTAACTGTCTTAGTAACCGGTTTTTTCTCACCGCGAAGCACAGTCGGACTTAATTTATTCTGAATGGCATAAAGACCGATGCAAGTGCCATGTCCTGCCGATTCATTACCGGACACGCAATCTCCTTCTGCAATCTTTTCTCCATTCTTATACGCGATCACTCTCTGCTCAGATAAATTAACCTCGACATAAGTATCTCCTATGTCATTCTCCCCTTGCAGTGTATAGCCTTTATTATCAAAAACTGCATCCACGGTTGTCGAAGAGCTGCCGGATAACGCCTTATATAAAGCCTCGGTGGTCTCCTCGCAATTTAATTTATAGCCAAACGCAGTACCTTTCACTTCAACCTTTTTATTTTGAAAAGATGTGGTAAATTCCCGACTTTCTCCCAAAGTATCATACTGTTTTGCTAATTGATCCACATATCTTTTTACCTGAGCCTTGGATATTTGATAGCTGTCTCCCTTTTTCTCCAACACCTGATCATATAACTCTGCGCCCGGCTCCAGTGTCAGATCATCCATCTGAATTTTGATAACGTTCTTGGCAAACGCATTTTTATCTTCCACATCTTTTTGTATGGTTTCATCCGTCTCGTACAGACTCGGAAGTTTGTAGCACTCCGCATCCAATAAATTCAGTTGCGACATAACATTCGAAAGACTTTCCTGCACCTTGGTCTTAAAAGTTGGAATAAATATCGTACTGCCCAAATCTTCTTTTTTAATCACAAATTGATCATTTTCAAATCCAACATAAGCATCTTTCGGTGCTTTCATCTTTGAAGTATCTAATATCGCCATGGAATCAAACACTTTCGAAAGCGCATCTTCATCCCATTTTGCATCCGCCTGCACCACAAACTCATGATGTTGCCACATATTGACAAACCATAAAAACGGGTTCTGTTTCCATATGCAGTCGGAAATGTCTTCTTTTAATACAATATTCATTGCAATATCTTTGCCATTTAGAACAACCTGTTCCCCATCAATGGTTTCCAAAGTCAAAGCATAATTTGAATAAAAGGAATCCAACGTTTTCCCTGCAACATCCTTGCTCATATTGGAAACCGTCACACCATTGATTGAAACGTCTTTATAAAAATGTCCGAAAAAATAAACGGTTCCGGATATATACGCAATCAGCAAAATTGCGACAAAACAAGACAGTGTGATTTTCAATCCTTTTTTTCCTGATTTTACTGACTTGTCTGCTTTTGTCGAATCGTCCGGTTTCTTCTTTTCTACATCTTTTGCAGAATCATCCGGTTTCTTCTTCTCTGCCTCTTTTGCAGAGTCGTCCGGTTTCTTCTTCTCTGCCTCTTTTGCAGAGTCGTCCGGTTTCTTCTTCTCTACATCTTTTGTCGAATCATCCGGTTTCTTCTTCTCTGCCTCTTTTGCAGAGTCGTCCGGTTTCTTCTTCTCTGACTCTTTTGCAGAATCATCCGGTTTCTTCTTCTCTGCCTCTTTTGTCGAATCGTCCGGTTTCTTCTTCTCTGCCTCTTTTGTCGAATCGTCCGACGGCTTTTTTGATTGTTTCGATTCTTTTTCTTGTTTTGATTTGTTTTCCGTTACTCTTTTTTCGGTCTTTTCTGATTTTTTATCACTGTCCGGAAACTTTCCACTGTGAAAATCATCAAATTCGACAATATCCTCTGTATCCGCATAGGATATTGTATTCTCATTTTTTACTTCTTTTTTGTCGTCATCCATTTTGGCACCTCTAAATCATTCTGTATAAACTCTATCCTTTTATCCGGTTTAACGAATCACTTCGTCATTCGTTTTCCCTTTCATGATACAGGAAAACTGAAATTATTTCCGGAAGATTATTTACCCGAAACTTAAATGTATGATTTCCCAATCCGCCACTTAATATCATAATTTTTTGACCAATCCGAAACAAACCCTTATCATACTTGGGAAAAAAACTTATCATCGGCGATACCAATCCGCCGAAAAATGGTAATCGAATCATCCCGCCATGCACATGTCCGGAAAAAGTAAGATTTGCTCCCCATGCAGCATATTCATCAAAATAGTCCGGATTATGCGCCATAAAAATATGGTACGCATTCGGATCTGCCTCTCCAAACAGAGCGGTGAGATAATCCGGCGACATAGAGGTTCGAATCCATCTTCTATACAAATCCGTAGTCAGATTCAATCCATATAAACGAAGAATCGCATTATCCCTTTCAATTGTTTCCTCCCGATCCAATAACAGATGAATCTCCGGAGACAAATGCGAGACAAATTGCTGCCACATATCCGAATAAATATCAGGATATTCCTTCACTCTGAGTTCATGATTTCCCATGCTGAAATATACCGGTGCAATTTTAGCAAGTTGATTTACCGTATCTGCTGCAAATAAAACATCCGTATCCGGCTTGCCAATGATCACATCTCCGGTAATCAGAATAATATCCGGTTTACATTTGGCAACTTCCCCGATCAGTCTCTCATTGCGCTGTCCATAAGAAGCATTGTGCAGATCCGATATCTGCACAATATGATACGCATCAAATGCCTCAGGAATCAGAAAATCCCTGACACGATACTCTGTCACAGTGAGTCTTCTATTCTCAATACAACTGATGACGCAGATAATTATTATACAAGCACCCACTAGTATACTCGCAATTTCCAATATATTCAAGAATAAATTCATTTGTAACTCCTTTATTTTTCAAAAAGATTAAAATATCTTCGAAAAATCTTCTGTAAAGAATGCCGGTACTTTTGTTGTTCCAATGTTTCCGACGCAATAATATTTACACTTCCAATCGTAACCCCGTTTTGTTTATAATCCATCCTTGCAACCACTTCTCCTGATGTGATCGGAGCTTCCTCTTTCAGTATTACCATCTCTTTTTCTACCTGATCTCCACTTTGACCGTCCAAAAAAATATAGCGGAACGGAGATTGGGCTTCTATTCGAATCGACTCCTTTTCTCCACCTGTAATTTTAATTCGATTCTCTCCATCCAACACTTTCTGATCTTCAAAGACAATACAGTTGGCAAATCCATAGTCCAGCAGTTTGGCTGCGTCCGAATAACGAATATCCTTCGTATCCGCCCCCATTACCACTGCGATCAGCGTCATTCCGTTTCGGGTTGCAGTCGCCGACATAGAAAATCCCGCGGCGGATGTATATCCTGTTTTTAAACCATTGGCACCTTCGTATTTTTTAAGGAATTTATTTGTGTTTGCGAGACCAAACTCCGAGTCACCTCTTTTTGTTTTATGCGTGATGGAATCCATCCATATTGTTGTATAGTCAAGCACTTCCGGATATTTTTGCAAAATCTCTCTGGAGAGAATTGCGATGTCACGGGCACTCATCAAATGTCCATCTGCTTCCAGTCCGCATGCATTCTCAAAATGTGTATTGATCATACCGAGGTTCGAAGCTTTTTCATTCATCATGGCAACAAATCCCTCTTCGCTTCCCGCAATGGCTTCTCCGATTGCAACCGCAGCATCATTTGCGGAGGAGACGATCATACATTTCAACATATCCTCTACCGTCTGGGATTCTCCCACTTCCAAATATACCTGGCTGCCACCCATAGCGGCAGCATGCTCCGAAACCGTGATAGAATCCGTCAAAGAAAATTTGCCCGAAGCAATGGATTCAAATGTGAGCAGCATCGTCATCAGTTTCGTCACGGAAGCCGGTCTTCTTGCCGTATCCGCATCCTTCTCATATAGTACCTGACCGCTGTCACATTCCATCAATAACGCAGATGGCGATTCTATATTCAATACTGTCCCGTTATGTGCTGCATCATTACTTTTCGTTTCTCTTTCTTCGCCACTCGCTGCTTCACTCTCCGTTTCATTTCGTATTTCAGCGCTTACGTAACATCCGGGTATTAAGATGATCAACAGGATCGTTATCATTCCGGCCGCAATCTGTTTTTTCAATGCTTCTTACCCATATCCTCTTTCTTTTAGTTTATTAAAACGATAAGAAAAATATACTTTGCATTTCAAAATTATTTCTTGTTTGTAATCACCTCATACACAACCGGTGAAAGTGCAGGCGGTTCCTGAGATAATGTATATGCATAAACAAAACGCCTACGCGCCTCATCTATCTTTTTATCATCATTTCCGTAAAGTTCCGCAACCTTATCATCTTCCAGAATTCTATCGCCCAAATGTTTATAAAGATGAATTCCTACCGTCAGATCGATCACACTGTCTTTCGTCTGTCTGCCGCCTCCAAGAATCAAAGATACCATTCCGATTTCCTGATTGTCACACGACTCAAGATACGCTTCCCGCCAATTTGCTGTTTGATTCCTTGCATGTAGCAGATCTTTTCCTGTAATCGTACAGACATATTTTGCCTTTGGAAAGAGCTCGGGATGCTCCAAAACTTCGGCATCTCCGCCTTGCGCCGAAACAAATTCCTTCATTTTTTCAAAAGCCTTTCCGGATGTGATCGCATCATCTACCATGTGCTTTGCCTCTTTCGGATCCGAAGTTATCCCTGCTGCAAGTACCATATACCCGGCAAGTGTTTCAGACACTTCCATCAGCCTTTTTTCTCCCTCTCCTCTCAAACAGGATATCGCCTCTTGTACCTCCGATATATTGCCAACCATATTGCCTAACGGCTCATTCATATCCGTAATCACTGCTATGGTCGTTTTACCTGCAAGACTTCCGATCGCAACCATCGTTTCGGCAAGTTTTCTTGCATCCTCCAAAGTTTTCATAAATGCACCGGTTCCAACCTTTACGTCTAATACAATGGCATCGGCTCCGGCCGCCAGTTTTTTACTCATAATACTGGATGCAATCAGTGAAACATTGTCAACGGTTGCCGTCACATCCCGGAGCGCATATATCTTCTTATCCGCAGGCGCGAGATTTGCCGTCTGGCCGATAATGGAAAGTCCGATGTCATTTACCTGGGTAATAAAATCTTCCTCCGGTATCGTAGTGCGGAAACCGGGGATTCCTTCCAATTTGTCAATCGTCCCGCCGGTATGCCCCAAACCTCTTCCGCTCATCTTGGCAATCGGAACTCCGAGACTTGCAAGAATCGGCCCCACGATCAGACTGGTCTTATCTCCCACACCGCCGGTGGAATGCTTATCCACTTTGATCCCTTTGATTCCGGACAGATCAAGCCGATCTCCGCTATCCGCCATCGCTATGGTGAGGAGCGTCGTTTCTTCATCATTCATCCCCTGAAAATAAACCGCCATCAAAAAAGCTGCCATCTGGTAGTCCGGAATATCCCCATTGGTAAAACCATTCACCAGATATATGATTTCTTCCTTTTCAAGCGGATATCCGTTCCTCTTTTTCATGATCAGATCGTATGTATTCATAAAAGTGCCCCCTAAAGTTTCTTTTTCAAACTCTCACCAATGGGAAGTTTACCAACTCCGAAATTGTCCGCAATGGTCGCCCCGATATCCGCAAATGTATCGAGTATGCCCAGATTGATTCCCTGCCTCATATTCTTGTGGTACATCAAAACCGGAATATATTCCCTCGTATGATCCGTCCCCCGATAGGTCGGATCGCAACCGTGATCCGCATTGATAATGAGCAGATCACCCTCCTTCATATTGGAAAGAAGTTTACCAAGTTTCAAATCAAACATCTCAAGTCCTTTTGCATAGCCTTCTACGTCTCTCCTGTGTCCCCAGGTGGAATCAAATTCGACCAGATTCGTAAAGATCAAGCCTTCGTATTGCGTATCCATAAAATCCATCGTCTTTTCCATTCCGTCCATATTATCCTTGGTGTGTACCGCATCACAGATGCCCACACCGCTAAAGATATCTTCAATCTTACCCACAGCCGTCACGCGGTATCCCGAATCTTTCAGATAGGCAAGCAGACTTTCCGAAGAAGGTTTCAGCGAAAAATCCCTTCGATTGGAAGTCCGGACATAGGTACCGTTTTGTTTGACAAACGGTCTTGCAATCACCCTTGCCACCGCATGCTCCCCTGTGAGCAATGCTCTGGCCGTCTGACACATTTTATATAGTTCACGGGGCGGAATCACATCTTCATGTGCCGCAATTTGAAATACGGAATCCGCCGAAGTATAAATGATCGGATACCCGGTACGCACATGTTCGTCACCCAGTTCCCGTATAATCTCTGTCCCGCTCGCCACTTTATTGCCCAGATACCCTTTTATACCGGTTTTCTCCATAAATTGCTCCATGATCTCGTCCGGAAATCCATCCGGATAAGTCGGGAACGCCTGTTTCGTATGAATACCGATCATCTCCCAATGACCGATCGTGGTATCCTTGCCATTCGAAAGCTCCTTCGCCTTGCCATACGCACCGATGGGCACCACGGATGTTTTAGGAAGATTCGTCTCATCGATGGAAAACAGACCCAGTCTTTCCAGATTCGGAACGTCAAGTCTACCCCTGACCTTCAGGATATTGCCAAGCGTGTCCGCTCCGACATCTCCGAACTTCTCAGCGTCGGGTGCTTCCCCAATACCAACACTGTCCAATATAAGCCATATTACACGTTTAAACATGATACCTTTCCCCCTTTTGACCTTCCATAACAATATTTTTTATTGTACCATAATTTACCTGTTTTGTGTCAGAAAAAATAAAAAGAGCATCAAAAGGATATGCATTCCTGATGCTCTTCGTTATACATGTTACAATAAATCTGCCATCTCAAGTAAAAGTTTCTCTGACTTTTCCCAGCCAAGGCATGGATCGGTAATCGATTTTCCATAGCAGCCTGCTCCGATCGGCTGATTGCCATCTTCAATGTAACTCTCTATCATGACGCCCTTGACCAGTTTTGCAACATCTTTGCTATGTCGCATACTGTGAAGGATTTCTTTTACAATACGCGGCTGTTCTGCCCACTGCTTGCCGGAATTGTTGTGGTTCGCATCCACGATCACTGCCGGATTCTTAAGAGTAGGGAATTTCTCATAGGCTTCGTGAAGGCGGATCAGATCTTCATAGTGATAATTCGGTACGGACGAACCATATCTGCTCAATGATCCTCTCAAGATACAATGTGTGAGCGGATTGCCATCGGATTTCACTTCCCAGCCGGATGTCATAAACGTGTGTTTGGACTGACCGGCGATGCAGGAATTCATCATAACGGAAAAATCACCCGAAGTCGGATTCTTC
>CAJOMI010000038.1 GCA_905235545.1 uncultured Lachnospiraceae bacterium
TATATTTTTTTCAAAAAGTGATTGACAGAATCCCCGTCTTTGATTATGATAGAGAAGTATGTTTACATTGTCCGTGTCCGGTTTTAATGTAAAACCATAGAATAAATATTTTTAATGATGGAGGTGTCTGATTTGGCTAATATCAAATCTGCAAAGAAAAGAATCAACGTAATCGAGACAAAAACACTTAGAAACAAGAGAATCAAGTCTAAGTTAAAGACGATCATCAAGAAGTTTGACGCCGCTGTAGCTTCCGGTGATAAGGCTGCTGCCGAAGCACAGTTAAAGGTTTGTACTTCTGAGCTCAGCAAAGCTGCTTCTAAGGGAATCATTCATAAGAACACAGCTTCCAGAAAGATTTCTCGTTTAGCTGCTGCTTACAATAAGATTGCATAATAAGAGACGATTTCATTTTATAAAAAGAAGGACTGCTAACCCACAGTCCTTCTTTTTATTTTCAAGTCTCGCTCGCGAGACTTGGCGCCGGATTTGCGACCGCTTTAGCGGTCTTCCTCTGCAGATCCGTGCGCATCCTCGCGGAGCGTATATCATCTACTCTGCTCAATCACAGGCGAATTCAGCAATCAACAATTCCACGCCTACCACATCCGTAACATTTCCTGTCTTGATTCCATAATCGGTCATCTGACATTTTTCCACCATATCCTTCAATTCTTCATATGTGTAATTGGCAGCCTGTGCGGCATATTTTTTCACCGAAAACGGCGGAATCCCACAGACGGAAGCTATCGTCTTATTATCTTTTCCCTCTTTCACAAGCGCAGAAATCTGCATCAGAATATGAAAATGTCTGGTCATCATATATAGTACCCGCATTGCCGGCTCTCTAAGTGCAAGCAGGTCACGGTACAGACGGAGCGCTTTATCCTGATTGTGGTTACCAATCGCATCTAACATATCAAATATCTTATCTGTTGCCTGGCTGACACAAACTGCTTTGATATCATCAATCGCAATCCTGTCCTTTTCCATACAGTAAGTGAATACCTTTTCCAGTTCATTCTTTAAAAGAAGCATATCTGTCCCCATATGCTCTACAAAATAAAAGATTGCGGCATCATCGATTTTTTTGTTCTCTGCCTTACAAAGTCCTTTTACCCATGTAAGCAACATCTTCTCATCCGGTGTATTCATCTCCGACGCATATCCGCTCTTAACGATCCATTTATAGAAACGGCTTCTTTTATCTACTTCCTTTTCCACAAAGATCACATAGGTAGAATCCGGAAAGCGTTCAAATCTCTTTTCTATCTCGTCCGGTGCTTTCTTAAACAAACCGGTATTCTCCAGCACCAATACTCTGTTATCTGCAAAAAAAGGCATCGTCTCTCCGATTTCAAAAACTTCCTCCGTTTTCAGCCCATTTCCTTCAAAATAATTAACATTCATTTTATCTTCCGGATCTGCCAGTGCTTTCACCAGCTTGTCCCGGTACTGTCCTTTCAGATAGTCTTCCTCTCCATACATAAGATAAAACTGTTTGATCTGTTTCGACTCAATATCTTTATTTATATTATTCATACCTTATTCCATCTTTCTTTTTTCAAGCATCCTATTCTTTCTTTGATGATTGCGAAACTCCTTGTTATACTTGAATCTATTGTGCACATTATATAGATTCCATAAGCAGACCTTGGCGCAGGCGTTGGTACTTAATGAGTGTATAACACGAATTTAGTACCACTACGCCGGAGACAGAATGCAAATGTGTCTGCGATGGAACTATATAATATGCACAATAAAAAAGATGTAAATCGGAGTTTCGCAAACGCCTACTATTCTTTCTTTAAAAAAGGAGTGATCGAATATTTTTCTCCGTCCGTTTCTATGGTAATCGCTCCGCAATCCTTTGTCAAATAAATCTTCTCGCAATTTTGTTCCAACCGACTCATCACCTCATCTGCCGGATGTCCGTACCGGTTCTTTTCCCCAACCGAAATACAGGCCACCGCAGGCTTAACCTGTTCCAGAAAGTGTTCGGATGATGCAGATTTCGATCCGTGATGCGGAACCTTGAGGACTTCAATCTGCGCGGTGATCTCATCTTGAATCTCTGCTTCCACGGTTGCATCCATATCTCCTGTAAGCAAAAGGTCAAATTCACCCTTCGTCACAGTAAGAACCATACTTCCCTGATTCTTGTCGGCATATACTCTCCGCTCCGGATTCAGGCAGGCGAATCGGACACCATCCACCTCGATCCGGTCTCCCTTATGCATATAATATAAACGGCATCCCTTACTCCTTGCCTGTCGTTCCAGTTCCCGATATTCCTCATCCGGATGTTCAATATCCGGAAATACAATATTTCTGACGACTACACTGTCATCCTCCAGTAGTTCCGCAATTCCGCTATAATGGTCCTTATCACTATGCGTAAGAAAGATATAATCAATCGTTGCTCCACCATAGTATTTCATACCGTTTTTTAATACATACGTACCCACTTTTTGCTTCGTGGTACTCCCTCCATCCACAAGCAGATTCACTCCGTTCGGCGTGCGAATATAAATTCCGTCTCCCTGTCCCACATCAAAAATGCAAATACGAAGCGGGCCCGGTATCCATACGATACAAAAGAGCAGCAGAAATCCAAGCATCGAAAGCGCGGAAACTATTTTCTTCCTGTTATAAATCCCTAACACCAAAAGTGTCAGCATACTATAATATCCCACGATCCAACATAGTTGCGGTCTTCCCGTACAGACCGTATGAAACGGAAGCCGCTCACTCATAACACAAAGCTTCTCATAAAGATAAAAGATACCTTCCGCCACTTTTGCAAATGGCAATGCGCCCTTCCATAACACACCGCCGATCAGACCACATGCGAGTAAAAAAAACAAAAGGGCACTCATCAGTGGCACCACAATCACATTTAGAATAACTCCATAAACCGGGACTTCATAAAAATAATATAACAGAACCGGAAGTAATGTAAGTTGTACACTGATGCTTATCATCAAGCCTTCCAACCATCCCGGCAGTTTCTCAAATATCTGTTTCCATAAAGGGTTCACCACAGCAATTCCGATCACTGCCCCAAATGACAGTAAAAATCCTACCTGTGTGATCTGATACGGGTTATAAAACAACATAAGAAGGAGTGCCACCGCAATTGCTGTAATCGAGTCATATTTTCTGCCATATACATCTGCCGTCACCGACAGAATCAACATGATGATCGCCCTAAGTGTGGAACCGGACAATCCGGTCATGATACCGTATGCCAGAATAAACAGAATACCTGTACCTGCTGAAACGGGATAACTACCGGAACATTTCCTTAAAAAACGATATAGCACTCCCCCGATCATGGCAATATGAAGACCTGATATCGCAATCAGATGGGCAATTCCATTTCTTTGATATAACGCTTTGACATCCGTATCCAAAGTTGCTTTTTCACCCAAAACCATTGCCTTTGCCAAAGACGCTTCTCTTTCGTCAAACAGGCTGTCATAGATTCCGGAAAAATATTCTCTGCTCTTTGTAAGCAGCCTGGGAAAGGATATTTTTCTCCTCTCTGCCTCTTCGACTGTCACCCCTTTTACATATAAAAAAACACCGTTTCCAATCCGTTCCTTCCGTTCATCATATCCCCCCGGATTGGTTGCCTGCAAAAAAGGGGAACCGTATCCGATACCGGCGATCCAATCTCCTGATTCGAATAAGGTTTCCTGTTGTTCTGTCCGTATCCGGATCAACACTTTTATTTTCTTTTCCTGAATACTTGTCGTTTTTACGATATACGTATCTCCGGAATCTGTGTCTTCCGTTTCCACCACCGTCCCGGTAAAAGAAACCGGTTTTCCCACCTGGGCCCGACAATAACCCAACTTATATTCTGCATACGACATATCCGCTACTCCAATCAGAAAAAATACAATTCCGATTGCGAAAAGCCGTTTTTCTTTCTGCAAAAAGCGAATTGGTATCTTGTAAATTCCAATCCCGCTTCCCGCCACAATAATACCTATGATGCTAATCGGTAATCCTCTGCTTAACACCTCTCCAAGTATGAACAAGCTTACCCAACATAGCATAGGTCGCTTCAATTATTCTTCCGTTCCCTCCTGTTCGATCAAATCCAAGTTCCGTTCAAAAATACCATCAAATTCCATCGTCTCCCTAAATAAAGGCTGTCGTTCTCCATTCTTCAAAAACTGCACCTTGGAAATTGTAGGAAGCTCCACCAGAGAATTCACCACCGAATAAACAATCAAATCATTGTGCAATGGATTCTCTGTGCTGTAAAATGCATCGCTTAGATCAACATAGCAAATTCCATCTTTAACAGAAATGTTCTGTATAGTCGTATCTTCCGGAAGTGTCTTTTGATATCCTTCCCCATCCGGTCCTTGAATCAGGGCTTCTACCACCACTCTGGCCAACGAAGTATTGTTCGAAATTTCAACCTGTTTCCGATACTCCCTGAGCGCATCCCCGGATTCGTTAGCAAAATAGAGGATAATATTACCGGATTGCTTATATCCCGTATCTTTTCCAAAAGACATCACAAAGGAATCCGTATCAAAGTTCTCTGTCACAGTTGCCGTCTCCGGATCGATATTTGCAAGATCCGTCAGGGATAATGCAACGGTATTCACTCCATCCAGCTGCAACAGTGACTTGACAACAGCCGCCTTAAAAAGCAGAATCGTATCGGCGTCTACCGTATCATACGCAATTTGAAATGCTACTTCCAGCCTTTCCCGACCTGCCTCCAGTCTAACCTGCTGATATATGATCCCATCCGGAATCGGTGACAGATGTTCTTCCGTCGTCTCCACAACACTAAGATACTGAACAACTTCCTCCGCCTGTTCCTTTACGTTCTCTTTTGTTTGAAATGTATAGACTTCCTCCACCAGATCCGTTCGATCCGGCTTCACTGTATAAATGTATATCTGATTTTCTCCCAATTTTGCTTCGGATATTTCCGGTTCTTCTTCCTTACCGCAAGCTGTCAGAAGCGTGGCAACAAGGAGAAGCAAAATCATCTTAATCCTCTTCATTTATTCACCTTCATATAATTTGTTTACATTCGCAAAATGCCCTTCTCACGCAAGCATAGCTGGCGCTTAGTTCACATATTTAAGTGGAATTCGGACAGTAAAGGTCGTTCCCTCACCCGGTTCCGAATAAAGCTTGATGGCTCCCTTATGCATCAGCACGGCATTTCTGGTAATGGCAAGTCCAAGCCCGGTTCCTCCCGTCTCTCTGCTTCTTGCCTTATCCACCCGATAAAAGCGTTCAAACACCTGCGTCTGACAATCTTCCGGTATTCCAACCCCGTTGTCCTGCACCTTCACATAGAAAAACTTGTGATCGGCATTCAGGGAAACATATACACTTCCTCCATCGTTGTTGTACTTAATCGCATTTTCAATCAGGTTAGAGAAAGCCAGCGATAATTTCACCTCATCCACCTCAGCGATCACCTCGCGGAAACTCTCAAACACCACTTCAATATTGCGCTTTGCCGCCAACGGTTTGATTCGTTTTAATAACAATTCCAGCAAGGCATTGATATTCACCGATTCCACATTCATCTCTGCCTTCTTATCCATCTTTACGAGCGTCAACAGATCGTTGATGATCTTATTCTCACGATCAATCTCCTCCACCATGTCGGACATGAATTCACGATACATTTCATTCGGAACCTCTTCCTGCATAAGAAGGGAATCCGCCAAAACCTTCATAGAAGTAATGGGCGTTTTGAGTTCATGGGACACATTGGACACAAACTCCTGTCTGGAATCCTCCACCACCTGCATCTTATCAAATAAGACATTAAAAGAATCTACCAAATTAACAATTTCATTATATCGGCTTTTTACATCTATTTTTTCGAGATGACCCTCGTTCAGTCCGGCTATCTGGATATTTAATTTCTTGATATCCCTGACGCTGATATTACAGATGATATATGCCGCAACCAATGCGAGCAGTGAAAACAGGCAAATCAGTATATTCGCCTGTCTGTCTATATACGTATTCATCGTTTCAATATCCTCCATGGAAACAGTGGCAATGATAACACCGCTTACCACTTTATCCGAACTGACTATAGGAAGTATGATCTCTGCATAGTCATCTGCAAAACGGATATTCTTGTCTTTTTCTCCCCGCATCACCCAAAACACTTCGTCATACACCATATAATTATACTGATCGATGGTATAGGTATCCTTTATAATCTTGTAATTGGAATCAATCACCAGAATCCTGCCTTCCCATACATTGGCCAACTGATCAATCTGGGCGTTCAGGTTGTCCTGTAACGTATCGATGGTAAATCGATTGACAAGGATCTGATTTGCAAGAATACTGCACTGATTCTGTACTTGAAGAAGTTTCTCGTCCAAGGTCCGGTCATTATATGATTTCTGCAGTAAATGATGAAAAAAGAAAAAAACAAATACAGCCAGTACAAAAAAGGAAAGGAAAATCATCAATTTCAGACTGTTAAAGGGATTGTTTTTTTTATTATTTTTTAAAATAGTAACCCACTCCCCATTTCGTCTGAATGTATTTAGGATCGCCCGGATCGCTCTCTATCTTCTCTCGAAGTCTCCTAACGTGAACGTCCACCGTACGACCGTCCCCCAATGCATCACTGCCCCATACTTTTTTTAACAGATCATCTCTGGAATAAACTTTGTTGGGATGGAATAATAAAAGGGTTAAAATATTGAACTCTTTGGCTGTCAGATTGATATCTCTGCCGGCAATGGAAACCCGACGGCTGTCTAATTCGATCGTCATATCGCCCTCTACCAGTTTCTTCGTCTTTTCCTCTTCGAAAGACTTTTTATGATTGCGTCTGATGATTGCCTTAATTCGCGCTTTTACCTCTAATATATTGAACGGTTTGGTAATATAATCGTCCGCACCGTATTCCAGGCCGAGGATCTTATCCATATCATCATCCTTGGCTGTCAGCATAATGATCGGAACATCCGAGAACTCCCGAATTGCCTGACACACTTCAAAACCGGACAATCCCGGCAACATAACATCCAATAAAATAATATCAAAATCCTGACTCTTTGCAAGCGCCAAAGCCTCTTCCCCATCGTATGCCGGTGTCACTTCCATTTCATCCTGCTCCAGGGAAAATTTAATTCCTTTTACAATCAATTTCTCATCATCCACAACCAAAACCTTTTTCATCCCATATCTCCCTTGCCTATGTATGTTGTACTTATACTTTAATGTGTTCTTTTATTTTATTAAATACACCTTCTTTAATTCCCGGAATATTCATGAGATCCTCAATCGACTGAAATGCTCCATTTTCTTTTCGGTATTCCAAAATCGACTCCGCCTTGGATTCGCCAATTCCGGGCAGTGTCATCCATTCTTCTTTTGTTGCTTCGTTAATGTTGATCCTGCTATCCGATATAAGAGATTCGCTTGTCTCTTCCTCTCTTGTCGGAACATATATAGTCTGTCCATCCACCACATGTTCTGCCTGATTCAGTGCTTCCTCTCTTGCATCAGATGTAGTACCACCTGCGGCCTGAATCGCATCCCATATTCTGGAAGTCTCATCCAGTTCGTAGACTCCCGGTTCATTGACACAACCGCATATATATACATATACACTGTTTTTTTCGGATTGAACCGCTTCCTCTACCTCTTTGGTGTCTTCTGTAATACGTTCTTCTCGTTCCTCGTTCTCCTGTCTGACAGATAAAACGGTCTCTTTTTCCGCACAACCGGCAAGACAACATAACATCACAAATAAAATAACTTCAATACTCTGTTTTCCTTTCACACTCATCACTCCTTATTTTCAACATGAATGAGAGTATAACTGAAAAAAAGAAAATTGTAAGACTCTTTCATCATAACCAAAATGTATAAATTTTACAACTGTTTTGTGCAAAATTACGATTCTGAAAAACGCCGAAAATATAAGAAAAAAAGACAGATTTTCTATACAAAATTTCTATTTTTGCCACTTGAACACAATAAGACCTGCAACAGTGACCAGAATTCCGATTATTTTTGTCATGGAAAATCCCGTTTTCTCCGTACCAAACAAGCCAAACACCTCAATCAGATACCCCACTATCGTCTGTGAAATGACAATTGCCATAATCGCTTTTGCAGGTCCCAAAGCATTCATACTCTGGATTACCGTCAAAGTAATAAAAGCACCGATTACCCCGCCAAGCAACATGTATTTATGATCCACTTTAAACAAATCTCCCACCGGCACTTTCCCCATTTCCAAAAATGAGAAAAAAACGAGGCAGACCAAAAAACCGGTCAGTTGTACAAAACAATTGGTGAGCCATGCTCCGCTCTCCTTTGTAACTCCGGTATTAAATACTCCCTGAACACTCATCAACGCACCAGACAACGCTGCAATCAAAAAGCCCCACATACTGTTCTCCTCTCTGAAATATGGTATAGATAGTATATGAGGCTGTTATATTATTTATTCGTGGGAAGGATATCTTCCATAATGGTCTGCAGACGGTCAAGCTGTTCTTTCGCATCCTCGCCCTTCCAAATTGCGTCAAAAGTAATACCGCTCTGTGTCAGATAATCACCAAGTATCATAACCTTCGGAACCGGTTTGGAATTAATATATTGGGCATAGATGATCGATTGCATTTCATCCATGTTGCTACTGTCTCCTCTCACAGGCAACTTTCCATTGCCGTTGTATTGCCGCTCAGCACCATTGTAACTTAGATACATTCCAAACAGATTGCCAAGTACAGTGTCCCTTCCGTATGGATTCACAAAAGCCACATAGGTCGTAGACAGTGTCTTTGAGGCCAACTCCGCTGTCAGGCTCGGCACATAAGAGATCTGATAATTAGTCTGCGTTCCATCTTGACCTGTTTCGGATGTCTCGTCATCCCCCGTTTCTTCTGATCCCGCATCAGCGACATTTTCCTTTTCATCATCTGTTTCTTCTGCGTTCTCGTCCGAATCCGGCGATTCCGCATCCGGCTTCACTTCTTCCTGCGTTTCCGTCGCATTTTCTTTCTGCATTTCATAAAGTGTCGGCAGAATATCAGACTTACAAAGTCCCAGTACCAATGTCTCATCCTTGATTCGATTTCTTACCGTATCATGGGATATATTGTTCTTGTTCATCCAAAGATACTGGCTGAGCGACTGAAAGTACTCCATCGCTGCAACCGATTTGTCATCATTGATACAAAAAGAGGAGGAATCATCCCCATTTTCCCCAAATAAGTCCGCATACGCAGCCACAAACATCGTATTGATATAGGGATCTGCAACATCCCACCGGAAGATTGCTTTCGTGGAGCCCGTATCCTCGTATTCATCCAGAAATGTGAGGATATCATCGATGGATGCCGGTGCATTTGAAAGCAGATTGGCATCATACACCAGACAATAGGTATCAAAATAGATTGGATATCCATATTGTTTATCCCGATAGGTGACCGCCTTCTTCGCCACATCCGGATACTGCTCTTGCCAAAAGGTATCATCAAAC
>CAJOMI010000039.1 GCA_905235545.1 uncultured Lachnospiraceae bacterium
TCACGGCGCCGATGTGGTAGAAAATCTGGGAACACAGAAGGAGAATCTTGGATTTTTACTGCCGGAGATTGAAAAAGAAGATCTGTTCCGGGGTGTGATCGTGGATGGCGTGTTGCCGAGGAAGACATTCTCCATGGGCGAGGCAAACGAGAAACGCTACTATATGGAGTGTAAGCGGTTGACGAACGCCTGAGATTGGAGATAGCTAAATGAACAGAACATGCAAAACCATAATAAAAGTTTTGGGGATGGCAGGTATTATGATGTCTATTTTAACAGGATGCGGAAAACAAGCTTCATATAAAGCGCAGATTACGGATTATCATGATTCTCTTTTTGGGGAAAATACCTATATTTTTACACCGGAAGATGATCCGGAACAGGTGCAAAAAATCCTGGATCAACTTTATATAAAACAAGAGAGCAATCAATTTGGAAAAGAACGGTATGCCGTTTATTTCATGCCGGGCGAGTATGATGACGATCTCCTTGTAAATGTAGGGTTTTATATGCAGATTGCCGGTCTTGGACTCTCTCCGGATGATACAAAGATTCCGGCATTGTCTTGTACTGCAAGATGGTTGTCAGATGATCCGTCCAATCACAATGCCACCTGTAATTTCTGGCGGGATGTGGAGAATTTGAATATTAAAAGCAATACGATGTGGGCAGTATCACAGGCAACAGCTATGCGCAGAGTACATATTGCTGCGGGTAGTCTCAAATTACATGATGAATCAGGATGGGCGAGCGGCGGTTTTTTGTCGGATTCATTGATTGACGGTCTGGTGGATTCCGGTACACAGCAACAATGGCTTTCGCGTAACTGTGAGTGGAAGAAATGGAGTGGTGAAAACTGGAATATGGTGTTTGCCGGAATTGAGGACAATAACGCACCGTCGGGAACGTGGCCTGTTAAGAAGTATACCAATGTCGAGCGTGTAGAAGAGATACAGGAAAAACCGTTTCTTATTTATGATGCGAAAAAGGGATATCAGATTTTTGTTCCGGAAGACAGAAAGGATTCCGCAGGAATCTCCTGGAAAGAAGAAATCAAAGGAACTTATATTGATATGAAGGATGTCTATGTGGCAAATCCATCTGTGGATACAGCAAAGTCGATCAATGAGGCCCTTGAGCATGGAAAACATTTGTTGTTGACACCGGGTATTTATAAGTTGGAGGAGCCGATCGTAGTGAATCGGGAGAATACACTGGTTTTGGGTATGGGACTGGCTACGTTAGAGTCCACGTGCGGACAAAGCTGCTTGAAGACAGCAGACAAATCCGGAATTAAAATATGCGGTATTTTATTTGATGCAGGGGAAGAAAAGGCAGAGACAATGTTGGAAGTCGGCTATGATGCATCGGACAATACGGCCGATAAGGAAGATCCAATCCTTTTAAGTGATTTATTTTTCCGTGTTGGCGGTGCAGCGATGCATGAAACAGATGTTGATAACTGTGTGGAGTTAAAAAGCAGTCACATCATTGGAGATAATTTCTGGGTATGGCGTGCGGATCACGGAGATGGCGTTGGGTGGAATTCCAACCGTGCAAAGAATGGAATTGTGATTGATGGGAATTATGTGACGATTTATGCACTAATGGTTGAACATTTTCAAGAATATCAGACGATATGGAATGGCGATTACGGTAAGACGATCTTCTATCAATGTGAGATTCCTTATGATGTGCCGAACCAGAAATTTTGGAAGAGCCATGACGGAAACGTAAATGGCTATGCATCTTATTTTGTTGGGGAAAATGTGACAAATCATCAGGCTTGGGGATTGGGAATCTATTCCTTTAATCGCGATGCAATTGTGGAATTGTTTAGTGCAATGGAAGTACCTGCTTCGAAAAATGTGAAGATTCATAACGCTTGTACGGTTATGATCACCGGTAATCCGGGTATTAGTCATATTATTAATGACAAGGGAAATTCGGTTCTGACCGGTGGAGCCAGAGAGGTGATCTGCGAATTCGAGAACGGAGAGATTCTCAAATAAGTATTTTTCACACCATGAAATGTTTTATAAATTTTAGATCAGCAAGAAGAAACACAAAATATAGTCCTTTCCAACAGGTGGGAATAATGCTATAATATAACCATCAAAGGATGGAAATGACTTTGTTATGCAAAATATGGAGACAGAAAGAAGGTATCATTATGGGAGATCATATTATCCTTTCCGTAGGCAGAGAGTTTGGCAGTGGGGGACATGAGATTGCGGAACGATTGGCAAAACATTATAATATTCCGCTATATGACAAGGAGATTTTTGAGCATGTGCAGGAGAAGGGGTCTATTAACGCAGAGGTAGCAAAGCATTTTGATGAAAAACCGGTCAATCCGATATTTTATCCAACAATGCTGGACGGTTCCTATCTGTCGTTGGAACAGACGGTAACGAATTACATTTTTGATTTCATTCGCTCGAAAGGAGAAAGCGAATCGTTTGTAATCGTCGGAAGGTGTGCAGAGTATATATTGCATGATAATCCGAATCTGATCAGCATTTTTATTCTGGCAGATGAGGAGGCGAAGGTGAAACGTGTTATGGAAAAATACAATCTTGATCGCAAAGCCGCACTCAATCGTATGAAAAAGGAGGACAAAATTCGCAAGACATATCATAATTTTTATGCGGATGGGAAGTGGGGCGATTCCAGAAGCTACGACATCTGCATCAACAGTTCCACCTTGGGAATTGAACGGACGGTGGAAGCATTGATCGACTATATCGATCTGAAAAAAATATGATATAGAATATAATCGGTCAGATTCTTACCCCCCTTCTCTCAAGCATGAGAGGAGGGGGATAAATTTGTTTGCGTAGTAATGCAGTCGTGCGTAGGCATCAGTTGGGGGCAAAATACCTTTTGACCCCAACATCTAAATATAGATATAATAAAGGAGGATGGGGCATGCCATTTATTAATTCAAAGATCAGTATTTCAGTAGATCAAGAAAAAGAACAGGAATTGAAGACAAGACTGGGACAAGCGATATCCATGATTCCGGGCAAGAGTGAGGCGTGGTTGATGACGGGTTTTGAGGACAATTATCACCTGTATTTCAAAGGAGATAATTCTGAGCCGATTGCATTTGTGGAAGTTAAGGTGTTCGGTAAAGAGAATCCGGCTGCATTTAACGCGCTGACGGCGGAGATTTGCAAGATTTTTCGTGAGGTGCTGGGAATTGCAGAGGATCATATCTATGTGAAATATGAGGCAGTGTCCAATTGGGGATGGAACGGAAGCAATTTCTGATGCGTTTGCTTTTATGTATGAATAAGGAACAGAGGAAAGGATTACAGTATGGATAACAAGATGTTACAAGTGAAGGATGAGATTAAAAAAGCGGTGATTGGCAAGGACGAAGTGGTGGAGAAAGTGCTTGCAGCAATCCTTGCGGGAGGACATATCCTTTTGGAAGATATTCCGGGTGTGGGAAAGACGACGTTGGCAATGGCGATCGCCAGATCCATGTCGTTAAGTTATAAGCGTGTGCAGTTTACACCGGATGTATTGCCGAGTGATATTGTAGGATTTTCCATGTATAATCAGGATACCGGGACATTTGAATACCAACAGGGAGCAGTGTATTGTAATCTCTTTCTTGCAGACGAGATCAACCGTACCTCGCCGAAGACGCAGTCTGCTTTGTTAGAGGTTATGGAGGAGGGCAATGTGACGGTAGATGGGGTGACAAGACCGCTTCCGGAACCGTTTACCGTGATTGCAACGGAAAATCCGCTTGGATCTTCCGGAACACAGATGCTGCCGGAATCGCAGTTGGATCGTTTTATGGTCTGTCTGTCTATGGGATATCCCAATCATTCGGCTGCAGTGGATATTTTGAGAGATAATGCAAAGAAACCGATCACCTTGTTGCAGAGTGCGATTACGGTAGATGAACTGATGGAACTTCGCAAGCGGACCAATGATATGTATGTGCATGATTCCATTTATGAATATATTGTGACATTGGTAGAATGTACCAGAAATAATTCCATGTTTTCAATGGGTGCAAGTCCGAGAGGAACCATCGCACTTCTGCGCATGGCGAAGGCGATGGCAGTTCTGAATAACCGGGATTATGTGACGCCGGAAGATATCCGCAACGTGTTTATGGATGTTCTCGGACACAGGGTGAAACTGAGTACCAAAGCCCGTGCGGAGGGAAAGAATGTGAAGGATGCACTAAGTGATCTGTTTAACGGAGTTCGGGTTCCGCGTACCGAGTGAGAAGTTGATCTCATTGGAGAAGACTCGTGCTTTTTAAGTGGAGAGTTGTAATTTTTACTCGGTGATGTGCAGACGAAGAGAGCATTTTTAATTACCGAAATGAGTTTCGCAATTGCTTATGAGTTGAAAACCCGAAAGGAGTGGCATTTTGAAGAAAATACGCAATTGGATACGCTATATTGTTATCATAGTATTCAATCTGTTTTTTATGTTTTTATTTCAAAGTTATATCAATCTCATTTTGCTGATCGGATTGCTTCTTTTTCCTGTTTACAGTATATATGCAGTGAAAAAGGTGGCGGAGAAATTGTCCGTTGAGATCAAGGCTCCGATGGAGGCCATGGAGAAAAAAAGCGAATTTTATATCCGCTTCCTTTTACATAATCCAACTTTTTTTCCGTTGGTCAACGCAACAATTGTGATGGATGCAGAGAATGCATTTTATCTGGAGAAAGGTTCCCATACACTCAATGTTCCGATACGTGCAAAAAAGGATACCGAAGTGAGTTATCCAATCGTTATGGATTACTGTGGCAGACTGATCGTTTCGGTGAAGGAAATCGTTCTGGTCGATCTGCTGGGAATTTATGAGGTAACAATTCCTCTTTCGGAGACCAGAGAATGTCTGGTATTCCCGACCGGTCAGAGCAGGAATCGGGAGGTTGGTCAGATATACATTCATGGTGTGTCGGAAGCGATGGAGAGTAAGGAAAAAGGCTATGACTTTTCGGAAGTCAGTGGAATACGGGAATATGTTCCGGGAGACAAACTTCAGAATATTCATTGGAAACTTTCCGTAAAAAAAGATGAGTTGATGGTTAAGGAACGAATCAGCGTGTCTGCAATGCAGTTGATCGTGTTGGTGGAATTGGCAAATGATGAGGAAATGCGCCTGGAATCTGTTCTGGAATTGGCAGAGGGTGTGACAAAATCATTGGTTGCACAGAATTTACCGTTTACTATCTATTATTACAGTTCCAACATCGGTGGATTGAAGGAATGCTATATTGGAAATGAGGTTGAACGGGAACAGTGGATCGAGATGGTGCTTTATGATCTAAGCTATAAGGATTTCGGAAGAGTGGAACAGGTTTTCTCGGAACAGGTATCGGCGGAAAGTACTTATCTTTATATTGGATATGATCCGGGAATCCGCGAATCGGAAAATGTAATATACGGGGCACAGCAGACGGTGGCCGTACTTCGGGGAAATACCATATGATATGTTAATGTCTGAAAGGACGGAGAGAATAGATGTTTTTTCAAAAAAAGAAAGAGAAACCACATAAAGGAGATATTTTGCTTGCAAAGGGAATCTATTTGAAGCAGCCGGCGATGAAGAACGGTTCGGTTCTGAAGAACTGTTTTCTTCGCTCTATTATTGTGTTTTCTCTGACATTTGGAACAATCGGAGGATTTTTATCAGCCTTTCATATTTCTTATAATTTTTTGCTGGTAGTCTTTTTTTATATTTTATTCGCGCTTTATTTTTCCTTTTTGTATTCGACCGCAAAGCTGCTATTGAGGGATGTTGGATATATTGTTTTTTTTGCGCTGTTTGTGGGAGCCATATTTGTATTTCGGGTTTATGCCAATTCCGGATTTTATACCGTGGTCAATCAGGTTTTACAGCAGGCAAAGATATTTTTTAATTTATCCGGAGTGCGGGAGTATGAGACGCAGATAAATAATGCTTATCTGACAGTAGCTATTGTTGCTGTTTTTATCGGTATGGTGTTGATCATTATTCTGAATATCTGGTTATCTTCCGCCATGAGTCTGTTCTGGACGGTATTGCTGACCTTCCCGTTACAGTTGATTCCGATTTATATGAAATTGACACCGGATCCGTTTTATATGATCATACTTATGGCCGGATATGTGGCAGTGGTTGTGTTTAAGGCGAACGGACACTATATTGCATTTGCGTGGGGGACAACATTTCAGGCGAAAGGGTTGAAAAAGAACAAAGTGACTTACTCGCAGGATGCACGTGTTTTTTCACAGGTGCTTATATCACTTGCGGTTTTCGCATTTGCACTGGTGATTCTTTTTGAAGCGATTTTTCCAAGTCGTTTCTTTGAAAGTCGGTTCAAAAATGATCCGCTCAGGGAGGCAACGTCGGATACCATTGGTAATTTTGTACTGCTGGGATTTTCCGGTATGATGAACAAATACAGTGCAACGGGAGGTTTGAGTGCCGGAAGGCTCGGCGGTGTGTCGAGTGTGCGGCCGGACTATCAGACGGATCTTGTGGTTACTTATGCACCATATAGTACAGAGCCGGTTTATTTGAAAGGATACACCGGAGGAATCTATGGAGATAATCAGTGGGAAACCATCTATGACGAAGAAAACAATGATTTGACCGGTGAGAATGAGGAGATTTTTGAGGAAGAGACATTACACAGAGAATGTGGAATTCTGATGTACTCATTTCTTGCGGGAGAAGAACACAGCGGAATAGGTAACATCGATGTCCAAAATGTAGGGGCGAATACCAATTTTTTGTATTATCCGTATTATACGGAATTTCCTATGGGAAAAATGGAAGGGAGGAAAAGACCCGGAGTAATGGGAGCGGGAATCCGCACAGGCAGAAAGGCATTTTATATGTTTTTGCCACAGCTTTCCTGGGACGGAATCGGTGATGTGATTCCATCTGAGATAGATCTTTCCATGGTCGATCCGGTTTATCTTGACGTGCCGGAGAAAAATAAAGAGGTGATTCACAATGAGTGTGAGAAAATTGGTTTGACCTCTGATATGACCGAGAATGAGATTGTGGATGCGGTAAGGGATTATTTTAATGAGAATATTCCATATACATTGCGACCGGGTGCCACTCCGGAGGATGCGGATTTTATCAATTATTTCCTTACGGGAAATCGCAAAGGATATTGTGCACATTTTGCTTCCGCAGCAACGTTGTTATTCCGGGAGATGGGGATTCCTGCCCGGTATGTGGAAGGATATGCATTCAGCTATGAAGCGGCACTTGCCTCAGAACAGAATGAATCAGAGGAATATGATTACTATTATGATGGCTTTTCTCCAATCGGTGCATCGACTGTGTTGGATGTTGAAGTTACAGATGCGATGGCACACGCATGGGTAGAGGTCTACATGGAAGGATTTGGCTGGAAGGTGGTTGAAGTGACTCCGGGTAATAATGAGGAGGAAGAAGAGGACGATTTCTGGTCTGCATTTACGAATTTCCTCTCAAATCCGGAAAGCGGGGATGCTGCTGATGGAGGCGCCAATATGCTTGGAGATCTGAGCTTGTCGCAGTATTCATGGCTCGTCTATGTGGTATTGGGAATTATACTGTTGCTGATCCTCATTTATATGATCGGAATCGCAATTCGAAAGTTCAGACGTTATCGTATCTGCCATCAAAAGAATGCGAGAGAAGCGGTTATCGCGTATTATGCAGATACCTGTAATATGATCCGTACCTGTGACAAGACATTCGATCATTGCAGAAGTCATATGGAGCAGTTGGATTATATGGAGCGACAGTATACACTTGTGTTTGAGAAGGAAAATCTTTGCAAGGAGATCGAGAGGATCAGTTTCAGCATGGAAAATGCAGAGAATGCAGAAATTGAGAAAATTCGGTCGTTTATAGATGAGGTGCGAAAGAAGATACGAAAGACGGCGAAGTTTGGACAGCGCGTGAAACTCTGGAAGAGATAGGAGAAGAAAGATATGGAGAAGGACATTTCGGTATCACAAAGACAGATTTATATATTATCACTGTTATCGGAGAATCCCAAGGGATATCAGGCGGAGGAGATTCGGGAACGCCTGAAGAACTGGGATATTGATGTGAGCAGGAGAACGATTCTTAGAGATATCGACGAATTGTCATTAAACTATGGAATCGGAGAAGAGGAACGAGGCGGAAAGACCTATTATTTTGCGGACAAATATACTTTGAAAAATGTGGATCTGACAATCGAGGATCTTGCATCCCTTGCGTTTGCGAAAGAGATTCTCAGAGGGTATGCGCATCTCGATATCGGCAGACATGCTGTTTCCCTGGTGGACAAGATGGTGGAACAGTCAGCTTCTCTCAACCGGATGCAGTTTGACAAATTGTGCAATCATTTCAAACCGGAAAATGATAAAGCAGGAGCGGAGGATGTGGTGGATTCTGAGATTGAAAAAAAGATCCAGAATGCTATTGACAGCCGTAACCGGATCGTGATTGAGTATTACAGCTATACCAGTGATGAAAATACAAGAAGGACAATTCATCCATATCGACTTCTGCTGATTGATTCCTATCTCTGCGTAGAGGGATATTGTGAACTCCGAAAAGAGGTCAGAAGATTTCGCCTGTCCAGAATCAAAAATCTGGAAGTGACCGATGTGAAGTTTGACGATGGAGAACAGATGGAAATGTATGGCGATGATAATACATTCTTGAATCTTACCGGCTCCGATGTGGAAGAAATCGAATTGGTATTTACGGGGGATAGCATCCGGTATGTAAAGGAGTACGAGTCCCGCAGAGCAAAGCATCTGAACGAGAAAGAGGATGGTCTTCATTTTGTACAGAACGTGGCGATTGCACCGGACGTGATTCGGTGGATCCGTGGATTCGGACCGGAGGTGCGCGTCGTCAGACCGGAGTGGCTTGCCGGACAAATGAAACAGGAAGCAGAGCAACTCACAAATACGTATCGGGATCTTTAGAACCTGGTATTACAAGTTATGATGTTGGGGCATAAAGTCGTTCACCCACTTTCGAGCAAGCTCAAAGTGGGTGAACGACTTTTGACTCTGATATTTATTTTGTTATCTTCTGTTTCTTTCCCTTGATACCTCTTGCTTTCAAGATAGTCTTATAAGCTTTCAGCTTACTCTTAGGTACTTTCACCTTTGCCTTGGCATTGATACCCTTAAAAGCATTCGCTCCAACTGTCTTCTTTGTAAGCTTGGTTGTCTTAATGTTTACATTCTTTAAGTTCTTACATCCGGAAAAGGCATTCTTTCCAATCTTCTTGATATTCTTACCGATTGTGATCTTCTTAAGCTTCTTATTATTCTTAAATGCATTCGCCTTTATCTCTGTTACTTTGTATTTCTTGCCACTAATCGTAACCGTATCCGGTACGGTCAGGGTTGAAGCCGTATTATTGGTTGTCGATACATAAGTAACAGTCTCATTATTTGTTTTCGTTGATGTGATCACATAAGATGCATTCGTCTTATCATCCTTAACGGTATCTCCGGTCTTAAC
>CAJOMI010000040.1 GCA_905235545.1 uncultured Lachnospiraceae bacterium
CTGATATTCCTTCTTTGCCAGTTCGATGATATTACCTCCTGCCGTGACAGTCATGGTGCTGTAATCAATGGTCAGATCGCCGCATACCAACACACTATGTTGCGCCGAGTCGCGATGATCCCGACGAATATGCGCCGCTACACGCGCTCCCAATTCATCAAGGGAAAAGGGCTTTATAATGTAATCATCCGCCCCTGCGGCAAACCCGGTGACCTTGTCAGCATCCTCTATTCTGGCAGTGAGAAAAAGAATCGGGCATGTCACGTAACTCCGTATACGCCGACATACCTCAATTCCGTCCATCTCCGGCATATTAATATCTAAAAGTATGATATCCGGTTTCTTCGCGGATGCTTCCACCGCCTCCACTCCGCTATGCGCAGTTATCACCTGATATTGATTCAGTTCAAAATAGTCCTGCAGAAGACTTACGACATGCGGTTCATCGTCTGCAATAAGAATTTTATACATAGAATTCCTCATTTCTAATAGTTTTCCCATTGATTTCAAGAACGCTTCCTGCATTCTTGCTGCGAAACGCGCTTAAACTTCTCTGCCATTGATACCCACCACTTAAGTAGTGCGCGTCTTCTCCAATGAGATAAACCATGTAAATTTTATAATAGAAATGATTATACCATATTTCAACCCTACTTAGAACTATCCTTTTTGATCATTTTCTGTCGCCTTATAAATTTCCTGTATCCTGATGCCGGGAGCAAAGCACCTCTCCTTTTGCCGCAGGATCATCCATGATGATCTCTCCTACGGACTCAGCCACGATCCTTCCGCTTTGAGGATTCTTAATACTCTACCGAAGAAAGAATGGTCGCATTTACATCCGATTTCTCAAATGCCAGGTCACATTCAAGCATACGGCAATTGACCAGTGTAAGCCCCCTGCAGTAGCAAAGCGGTTGTGTTCCGATTATGGTACAGTTTTCAAAGGTCACATCCTCACAATACCATGCCAGATACTCTCCCTTTATCAAACTGTCCTTTACCACCACATTTTTTGCGTGCCAGAATGCGTCCTTTGTATCAAACTCGCAATTTGTAAACACCGAATCCGTAATGTACTGAAAGGAATACTTGCCGTTAAACATTACCTGATCAAAGGTTAGTCTCTCCGATCGCATCATGAAGTATTCGCTCTGCACATGGCTGTTCTTCATCTCTATTCCACGCACTGACCATCCGAACTCCGGTGAAATGATTTCACAATCGGATATTTTTACATCCGCACATTCCCTTAACGCCTTGATTCCATACATTTTCGTATCTTTAACGGATACATTCTCCGAATACCAGAGAGCTGCACGACAATGTTCCGTCATCTCACTGCTCTCAATGCTCAGATTCCGGTCGTGCCAAAATGGATATCTCAGATTAAAAAGGCAATCCCTGACGCTTATATCCACGCTCTCCTTAAATGCACTCTCTCCGTCAGCAGGTCCATCAAATTTGCAGTTTATCGCTTCAATGTTGCGGCTTCCGTATAAAGCGCGTTCCTCATCAAAGATTTTGTTCTCAACTATCTGCATAATATTCGCCCCTCCTGCTGCTATTATTTTCTTATTACTTCGCTATACTGATCGTAAGTGTCACATTTCTTCCACCCAGAAGTTCTGCCAGATCCGAAGCACTCTTATCCGTAATGTGTCCAAGCTTCGTGTAACTCCATGTATTACTGCCATAAAATACCACAATCTGATTGCCCGAATAAAGTACAATATCTCCCGCCTGCGTAGTCGTGCGGACATCGTTCCTCGGAATACTCTCGCCTATGGAGCCGACCTGCTCAAAGCCGCCGTATTCCGACAGTTCAATTTTGAGCGGACTGTCGGCCACAAGATCCTTAAGCGCCTCCACAGCCTCATTCTCTTCCCATGCAACCAAAACTTTCTCCTGATCGATCATCAATTTCATTTCCATTTCCTCCTCCCTGCTTTCTGTCGAAGCTGTTCTTTCCGAATTGCTCTCTTCGTTTTTCTCTGAACCATCAGCCTGTTTTATTTCCTCTCTGTTCCTCTCTGAACCGTCAGCCTGTGCTGTTTCCTCTCCGTTTCTCTCTGAACCGTCAGCCTGTGCTGTTTCCTCTCCGTTCCTCTCTGAACCGTCAGCCTGTGCTGTTTCTTCTCCGTTTCTCTCGGAACCAATCTGTTCTTCCCCGGTTGTCGTCTGCGCTATATTGGTTTCTCCGGAATATCCCTCTTCATCCGGATTTCCGCATCCGCACAGGGACGCCATCAGAATCAGAATGACAATCCCCGCAAGAAATTCTTTCCCTCTGCTTTTTGAAAAGACTCTGATCAACTCGAACCCCTCCCACGCTTTTCCATCTTCTTTCTCTCTTTCACGTTCCATCCGTCCTGAAAATCCAAACTTTTCATCCGATGCCCGGCATTATCATTTTCTTTCATTATTTATGATAATCGCTTGAAATGAATTTCGCTAATGGTTATAATGAATATCGTGATATTCCATATTGGCATATCACAAAAGATTAGATGATCGCGCCAAGGTCTGCTTATGGAAGCTATACCATATACACATTAGAGTCAGGTTTTATAAACAGTTTCGCAATTAGCTATATCACAAAAGACCAGGGAAAGGGGAAATTTCATGGAGATTCGTACACTTAGATACTTCCTTGCCGTTGCAAGAGAAGAAAATATGACCAAAGCCGCTGAAATATTACATGTCACACAGCCCACTCTGTCCAAACAGTTGAAATCATTGGAAGACGAACTTGGGAAAAAACTGTTTACCCGGCACAGTTTCAGCATTCGCCTGACAGAGGAAGGGAAGCTTCTTAAAGACAGGGCTGAAGATCTGGTAAGTATGGCGGATAAAACTTTACAGGAATTTCAATCCCTTGACGATATGACCGGAGGCGAACTCTACCTTGGTCTCGCAGAGTCCCGGCAGATCCGATATCTGGCGAAAGAGATTCTTCATTTTAAACAGAATTATCCAAATCTGCGCTATCACATCACCAGCGGCGATACGGAACAGATCGCCGACAAAATGGATAAAGGATTACTCGATTTTCTGGTTCTTGCCGAGCTTCCGGACAGTAAAAAATATGAATACATCGAATTCCCGGAAAGTGATGTATGGGGTTTGATCTTTCCGAAGTCCAACCCTCTGTCCCAAAAAGATAAGATCACAGCGAAAGATTTGATAGGCCTCCCGCTCTTTTGCTCAGAGCAGGCCTGGAACAATGAGATAAAAGCATGGGCAGGTTCCGCATTTTCAAAAATGAAATTGGAAGGTTCCTTCCGTCTTTCCTACAACGGGGCTGTATTTGCGGAAGAAGGTCTGGGATATCTTCTCACCTTTGACCATCTGGTTGACACATCAAAAGAAAGCGGCCTTACTTTCAGACCGCTTTCTCCTATGCTTGAAACCCGACTATATCTTACCTGGAACAGATACCAGACCTTTACTCCGATTGCGGAACGCTTTTTAAATCAGGTTAAAAATAGTTTCACGACAATTGACTAACTTAAATCACTTCCTCATTTCCAGCCATATCGATGATACGCGCCACAGCATCCTCAAGCGTGAAAATCATCATCTTATGTCCGCTCTCTTCACTATACGCTTGTCTAAGATGCGGAAGATCCTCAAATACCTTTTCCTCGACCTCTTTGTTCTCTTCGAATACAGCCTTTCCGGTATAGCGGAGCCATTTTCTGTCTTTTGGCGTAAATGCAACAATCTCCACCAATGGATTCTCTGTCATTTGACGATAGACTTCCTTGAAATCTCCAACGGTAAAATACTCTTTTCCGTTCAGCTCGATATGTGCGCCAAGCGGTCTTACCTTTGCCTGCTTGCCGTCTTCCGTTGCCAGAAAAAACACACCTGCCTCATCCAAAAATTCATGAATTCTACTCATTTACAATGTCCTCCTTTTTTTAAATATATTCTTATTCAATGTATTTTCTTTCCGTCAATATACTTGGAATTAAGAAACCATATTTTTCTGTAGTCCCCTCCAAGAGCAGTGAACTCCGTCGGTGTCTTTCCGGCTTCCCAGACCTTGTCACACAGGTAGTTCTTCAAAATCCATGTGTCCTCATATCTCTTTGGCTCCAAACGGAACAACTGCTCAATGTATTCAATCGACGTCGAAAGGTCTGAAGCAATCTGCTGTAAAGTAACTCCCGATTTTTCAAAGTTCTCACGCAACTCTCTTCTTGTATCCTCTTTTTGTTTTAATGTTAGCGACATCTTCCATGCCTCCCTTCATCAGCGAACTTTCCGGCGTTTTCTTACTGCATACGCACCACCTGTTGCTGCAACAGTTGCAAAGAAAAGTAACATTACACAAAGACCAATCGGTGTATCATCACCGGTTCTTACACTTCCTCCATTTTTATTGGTTTCAGATGTTTCCGGTTTCTCCTTATTGGTATTGTTTCCATCCTGTTGAGTCTCGGTATTATCTTTCTGTGGATCCTCCTTCACCTCTTTCGTCAAATCTTCCGTCATGCCGGGCTGTTCCGGTTCGAGCGACGGATATTGTGAATCTTTCGGTCCGTCCGGATTTTCCGAATCCTCAGAATTTACCGGGGCATTCGGATCAACCGGATCCGGGTTCCTCGGATCGTCTGCCTTAGCTGTGGCTATGTTGACTACCTTGCCGGCCTTAACATCAGCCTCAGTCACGACATAAGGTGTAGGAGTCAGTTCAACTGATCTTCCGGGTGCAAGGCTTTCAATCGGATCAAAGGTATCGCCTGTCAATTCATCTGTTACGACGATATTCTTCAAGGTTACATTGCCGGTGTTGGTCACTGTGATCTTATATGTGATCGTCTCTCCCAGTACATACTTTCCATCTCCGGATTTCGCTGTGGATGTCGTCTCTTTTTTCAGCGAATAATGTGGATCAATCGTCTCGTTAGTATAGGTTACGACCGTATCGCCCTTGATCACATAAGTCTTTCCGTTCGCACCGCCCAAATCAATGTAATCTGCTTCTGAAAGTGCTGTCTTATCCGGTTCCGTCGTCTGCTTCGCTTGAACGTTCACAATCCTGTAAAGCCGGGACGACTCCTCCGTGAAAGTCAGTTCTGTGCCATAAGGCACCTTGGCAAATATTTTTTGACCTTCATTGGACAGTGTAAAATTGGCGTTCTCCGGTGAAAGCTCATAACCGTCTGCTGCCGTTGCGACAAATGCATAGTCCAGAGCGTCTGCCGCCTCTCCCCGCGCAATCTTTTTTAGCGTCACCGTGTAGGTATTGATCTCCCAAACGGCATAGAGAGTGTTTTCCAGATTATCCCACTTATTTTCATCACTAATTTCCAAATTGTCAGCCGCTACCTGCTGCCCCGGCCGGTAGATACCTGCCTGAACGAGTTCTGCAGCAGACAAATCAGCTTCCGCTTTTCTGAAATCCTCTGCTGTGATCCGAGAGCCGTCCTTCCGCCGGAACGCCCAGCCGATCAGTGTATAGCCTTCCCGCCTGAAGGAATCTGCGTCTTTTAGGGCAAAGTCCATGTTAACAGGATAGGAATCCGTAACGCTGTCCATAGCGGCAGTATCGTTTGTTACTCCTCCATTTCCGTTGTAAGTAACACTAGTCACCTTTTCAGACTGATTCTTAAATTTGGCCTTAAGACGGATCCTTTTGATCACAGCGGAATTCCCCGCATCATCCCGGATGGTTTCTTCCTGAATAAAAGCTGACGGAATCTGCAAAGCCATGTTGCCAGGATAAAAGGTTTTTTCAGACTCAGATCCGTCCGAATTGAGAAGTACCCATTTGTCAAAATCAAATCCATTGGTATATTTGACAGGAGCCCGCCCCACCTGAAATGTAATCCCTGCGTCAGTCAGAACATATTTTGTATCATCAATCGGAATAACAGTCTGGAGATTGCCGTCTGCATCATATGTGACAAATGTTTCGTCAACATCATATTCAACATAGACACTGTTTTCATCAACATCGAGTACCCACTTGGCGTACAGTTTTAATATACCCCGGACGTTTTCGTGTTTTCCGTCATTGTCGCCATAGTTGTCCCAATCTTCAGAAGACTGATAATCCATATTGACTGCCGGCACGTTTTTATCTACATTCGTTTCAAAGTTCCACTCTGCGGATCTCTCGAACGTCGGGGATGTATACCATCCCACCAACTTATAACCCTGCCTTTTTGCTATACCGGGCTGAATGTTCTGATCATTGACTGTCTCTTTGTAATTCAGAAGAAACGAAAGCTGCTGTTCATTGGCAAAGAACACTTTTTCGTTCTCGGCGTTGCCCGGCGTAGGAACCAGTACTACCCGGATGCGCGCAGGCTCCCATTTGGCATAGAGAGTCAGATCATGGTCTGGCATGGTCTGGGAAAAGTCGAAAGGAACAAGGCAATTCTGATCGGCATACCAGCCTGCAAAATAATATCCGTCTTTTCCATTCTCGGGTTCATAATAATCTGTTCCGCCTTCCGTGAAGCCGTCCAACGGTGCCTCATAATAGATGTCATCGATAACCTTCTCTGTTCTTTCTGTTACATTCTCCCCTTCGGAAATAAAATGCAGCTTGTACTGCAGCCTTCTGTAATATACATAAACATCACTATCCTCTTCGCCGCCTCTTAAAATCTTCTGTTCAGATTCTCCATTTAATTCTCCTTCATCAGTCCCCCATTCCCAACGGGCAGCTACAAAGCCGTGATACTTTTCAGGGTTAATGGATAGGCTGTCTCCGTTTACAGGCCCTACTTCATAATAATCATCCTTACTCGAAGGATAGTTTCCGGTAATATCCATCAGATAAGTATAAACCTGTTCACTGTATACAGCAGTCATAGCATATAAATTCCATTCCGTCTCTCTCCCGGTATCATTAAACAACGCTACAACTTCAAACTGAGTCGCTCTCCCGGAATAGTATCTATTATGCTTCAGATCTCCATGCCAGATATAACCTGCGCCAGGCTCCGGCCAATCCTTAACGGATAATAATGAGCCATACAGCCCCTGCAGCGTTTGTGTTATAACAGAATCGCTGCGGTATCTTAAGGAGAATGTGCTGGAAAGGGAATAATACCTCCCATTCGGCATACGATATTCGACCTCATCGTGATCGTCATTATCTCCCACATTAACCCTATCTTCATTATCTAACTTATAATACAGAGGATAAAATTCACCAGCCATATACGCATATTTCCCGTAGGGAGCAGGATCCGTTGGCGTCGTAAAATTGATCGTGATGGTTTTACGGTCATAATAAACGTTCAGGATCGTATCCCCATCCGCACTCACTACCGCTTCTGTATCTGAATTAGATTCATTATATGTGAAATAAAAGCCATATTCACCGGGATCATTCTCCCCATTATCTCCTTTGCTTTTATCCCCCTGATTCAGACTGACTGTTGATCCTGTAAGGGCAGTACGCTTTTCGGCAGAGACATAAGCATAGGTTTTTTCAGCGTCCGGCAGATTAATTTCATCCGCAGTCTTCTGCTGCCAGAAAACCACATAGTACTCTGTCTCGGCCGGTTCCCAAATGGCATAGATCACAGTATTGGCCGTGATCGCAGTCCCAAATACAAACGCTTCTCCGGTTCCGTCCGCCTTGGTATTCCAACCGCTAAAGACATATCCTTTCCGTACCGGATCAACGGGTTTGACTGTTTTCGCATCATTTCCGATCAGAAGCTGCGGAGGAATATAATCCACACCACTATTGCTGTCCCCTGTATTGAGGTTAAATAAAAGCCAGAACCGATCGGTTTTGTTCAGATAAAGATCAACATGATGATCCAGTTGGATCGTATCATTCTGATGATATATATCTCCTGTTGCAGAATCGATCCATCCATCTGAGTTTAACACCTGTTCCGGTGTCAGTACATAGTCAACCGTAGCTGTTTTGTCATCTGCTATCTTGCTCACACGCACGACCTTCAGCACGGTCTCATTCCCCTGATCATCCTCCTCTATGTACCGCAGATACCAGGCTTCCGCATAGATAGCATAGACATTGATCTCGGTAAGCGTACTCTCTGCACCTTCATATTTGTCGGCAGCCTGTGCATTGAGCTGTTCGATGGAATAAATGGCGTCTTCATCTGTTTCGTCCGGCGAATAGGCCCAGCCCGAAAAAATCTGACCGTAGTCAATCTCCACACCCGGATCATATAATTCCTGCAGGTTGCCACCCTGTTCTCTGATATACTCGGATGCCAGAAGGCTTGTCCCGTCATAGAAGTTATACTTAAGACGTTTTTCGGATTCCGTGATCGCATAGATACTGAACCCCTCCGCCTCAAAGGACACGCTTTGACCTTCTGTAACAGCGCTGACAACATCTCCGGTAGCATTGCCGGAGGCAAAGTGCACAACGCTTAAGCTGCCGCCATCACTATCCGCCAGTTCTATACGCACATCAACAGAAGTACCCTCCGCAGGCTGATATTTAATGCTGTGATCTTTGCGGTTCACAATACTGATGTCGAACAGACGGATATAATCTGCTGTCCCCTCCTCCATGCCGAGGGCATTTTCTGTTTTTTCTACATATACGTCATAGAGACGCGACGTATCTGAGATCTCTTTCACCTCAAGCACAGCGTCATCCGGGATACCGGTATCAGCGGAACAGATCACAGTAATATGATAGTTTTTCCCATCAGAGGCAAGGAAATCTGTCTGACTAAATCCATCATCCTCATCTTTTCCGGACTTCTCTTTTCCGGGTAGGTCTTTTCCGGACTCTTCTTTTCCTGTTTGCTCTTTCCCATGCTCTTCTTCCGCTTCTTCATTCTGAACATCCGGATACTCAATATCCGTATTAATTTCCGAATTTTCCGGCTGCTCATCAAAATTGCTTTCCTCGGCGGAAGAATTCTCTTTCGGCTGACTCACCTCATTTTCTTCTGCAACCTGGTCAGAATCAGCAGCACCCTCCTCACCTGAAAGGCTTTCCTTCGAATGTCCTGTCTCTTCCTCTTGCTGTGCGTTACTATTCTGTGAAAACTCTGTAACTGTTTCCTCGGCAGATAAAGACACAGGACAATAACTCAGAATCATGATTCCTACCATAATCATTGCCATAATACGTCTGCGAAAATTCCTGTTTTTCATAACACTCCATCCTCCTTTTATTGTTCACATTGATCAACCAAATATCGATGAACCCGTGGTCTCCGTCTTTAACCCACAGAACTTGTTCTGATCAGTACGAACGAATGGCATATGTGCGCCAACTCCGATGTCTCTATAAAGTTTTGTTCCTTCCACTTTGTACTGTCTACATTGAAACTCCTGATATTCTCATTTTCATTATACTTATCCTATCCGAACTTTTATAAAAAGTATATCATACAATATGCCAAAATATAAGTATTATTTTCATTTATTGCTTCTTAGTTCCATAAGAAATAACATGGCATCCTTCCGCAAAGTTTCAGGCTTATTACTCGCATAATGGATTTCGACTTTTGAGCATAAATTCTCCACTTCGCTTAACCGTGTAGAATCCATCTTTTTTTGTATATTACAATCGGCCGGACATACGCCCGGCCGACATTCATTTGAATTCAGCATTATTTTTCTTCAAAAAATCTATATTTCTGCCATATTCCAAGGCAGTTTCCATGTCGTTATTCTGAAAGCGTTCAAATAATTCTTCCGGTATCCTGCCGGGACGAGTCCTCTCATAGATCGTGAGGTTTTTGGAATGCTTACATTTTTTGCACCGATAGATCAGCCAGATATCAACGCATTTACCGTTGGCATTTACCCTGAATTTACAGGAATTGATAAACTCCTGTTTTTTTCCGCAACCTCCACAGCGAAAGTACACTTTTATTCCCGAATGATCAGTCATTGCCTTCGCTTACGACCCGTCTCTGATCCCTGAGAATTCTCTGAATGCTTTTCTCTGATAAAGAAAAACTGTGGGCGAGTTCCTGCACGCTTGCGCCTTTTTGATAGGCTTTGTATATTCTTTCATTACGTTCGTGAAAGAAATCCCTGGCAGAAGTAGCGCTTCCCCATTCCTGTTTTTCTTTACTTGGTATATAAATTGATTTTCCGTCT
>CAJOMI010000041.1 GCA_905235545.1 uncultured Lachnospiraceae bacterium
TTTAAGAACAGCGGAGAGGGTGGGATTCGAACCCACGCGCCCTTGCGGACAAACGGTTTTCAAGACCGCCTCGTTATGACCACTTCGATACCTCTCCATATGCAGTTTCTTTCAGTCGCTTCGTCAGCGACATCATCTATAATAGCACTATCCGCCCCTAGTGTCAACAACTTTTTTACATATTTTTTTCACAACTTTTTACATATATTTTCTACTTTTTTACATATTTTTTTAATCTGATTTTAAAGTCGTTTTTCCCTTTTCAACTTTTGGGAGCGTTATTGCTCGCAAACACACATTCAATCTATCCTCTGACCAATCTTTAAATTCGGAACTGCATTCAAATCAAGACCATGTCGAACGCCATTCTGATATGCATAATACCCTGCTACCCCTATCATTGCCGCATTGTCCGTACAGAATATAGGCGATGGATGATAGAATCGAATTCCCTCTTTCTCGCATGCCTTGCTCAAGCTTTCCCGCAGGGAAGAGTTGGATGCCACACCTCCTGCCACGGCCAGTTTGTCCATACCCATTTCTTTGACTGCCTGAATCGCATGCGTTGTCAAAACATCTATCACGGCATATTGAAAAGATGCGGCCACATCTGCATTGTTCACGGATATTCCTTTCATTTCACATTGATTCAGATAATTAAGAACGGCGGATTTTAATCCACTAAAACTAAAATCATACGCATTCCCTTCGACTTTTGCCCTCGGAAATACGATTGCTTCCTTATTTCCTTCCTTTGCCAACCGGTCAATCTTCGGTCCTCCCGGATAGCCGAGTCCAATAGCACGGGCGACCTTATCAAACGCCTCTCCCGCCGCATCGTCTCTTGTCTTGCCGATGATTTCAAACTTGTCATAATCTAAAACCTTAACAAGATGAGTATGTCCTCCCGAAACGACCAGACACATAAACGGAGGTTCCAAATCCGGATTCTCAATATAATTTGCTGCAATATGTCCTTCGATATGATGAACACCAACCAAAGGCTTATTTGCTGCATAAGCAATTGCTTTTGCTTCCGCAACTCCGACAAGCAATGCGCCTACCAGTCCCGGTCCGTATGTCACTGCAATCGCATCCATATCTGACAGCTGCATAGATGCTTCCGACAATGCTTCCCTTATCACCTGATTGATCTTCTCAATGTGTTTTCTCGATGCGATCTCCGGCACAACACCGCCATATAACTTATGTAATTCAATCTGTGAAAATATAATATTTGAACATACTTCACGCCCATTTTTCATAACAGCCGCTGCCGTCTCATCACAAGATGATTCTATTGCTAAAATATAGGTATCCTGTTCCATTTTCTTTATCTCCTTTATCCTTTCGGTCTGTTGTACTACTAAGCGTTTGTGAATCTCCTTATTGAACTTGAATTTAATGTCCATATTTTCAAGTCTCGCTCGCGAGACTTGGCGCCGGATTTGCGACCGCTTTAGTGGTCTTCCTCTGCAGATCCGTGCGCCTCCTCCTCATACAACAAAGTAGTGGTCCTTCTGTCCTTCGCCACAACCGTATTCGGAAAAATCTTTCTGACTTTTTTTTCATAATCCTGCGGTCTGACCAGTGACGGTGAGTAGTGTGTCAGCCACATTTCCCGAACCTCGGCTTCCTTTGCCATCTGTGCCGCCTCATAAAATGTCATGTGTTTATGTTCCTTTGCTTTCGCTTCTTTTCCGTCTTCCGCATACATGCCTTCACAAATAAACAAATCCGATCCCGCTGCATTCCGGATGATTCCTTCTGTCGGTCTGGTATCCGTACAATAGGTGAGTTTTATACCCTTGCGAGGAGGGCCTAACACCATGTCCGTTGTATAGGTTTTTCCTTCGTATTCAATCGTCTCACCTTTTTGCAGCTTATTCCAAAAAGGAACCGGAATATTGAGTTTTTGGGCTTTTTCGACATCAAATTTACCTGCCCGGTCTAATTCCAGGCTGTATCCGTAACAGGTAATATTATGATTCACTTTAAATGCGTTGATCCGCAACCCATTAAATGTAAAACTCTCCTCATCCTGTTCCAACTCAACATACTGAATCGGAAACGGAAGTTCGGGTGCAATCATTCTAAGTGCATTTACTACTTTTTCCAATCTTTTCGGCCCGATCATCGTGACCGGCTCCGTCCGCTCTGCGTTTCCCAATGTGAGTAATAAGCCCGGCAATCCGCTAATATGATCTGCATGAAAATGTGTGAAACAGATCACATCAATCGGTTTCACACTCCAACCCTGCTGTTTAATAGAGACTTGCGTCCCCTCTCCGCAATCGATCAAAACATTCATTCCATTGTATCTCACCATAAGTGAAGTCAAAGCCCGATACGGAAGCGGCATCATCCCTCCCGTTCCAAGCAAGCATACATCCATCATATTATATCCTCTTTCTGCTCAAATCTTCTTTCCATTATGATTGCATCCTCCGTAGGATTGCTGTAATAATTCCTGCGCTCTCCTATTTCAGAAAAGAAATTCTTCCTATACAGAGCGCGGGCGGTATCATTTCCCTTCCGAACTTCCAACAGCAACCTCATCGCTCCTTTTTCCTCTGCCTTTTTTAGCATATCCGAAAGCAGCATTTGACCAATTCCTCGTCCACGCCATTCCGGATGCACGGCAATATTCAGCAATTCCGCCTCGTCCGGAATCACCATAATACCGGAAAAACCTACAATCTTTCCATTTTCGGTGCAACGTGCCACAGAATAGATATTGTCATCATAGCGCAAAACATCCTGTATTCCCTTAAGAGACCAATGCTCCGGCAAACTCGCACTTGCAATCTCTGCAACCTGCTCACAATCCTTCATTTGCAAAGGTACTAATTCAATCATATCATGCTTCGTCCTTTTTCTGCCTCTCCATACGTTCCCGCTCCGCCTGAGACAGACGCAGGTATTCCGGTTCAAAAGAATCCGCATCCGTGTATTGCCCCTGTTCCCAATAAGTGAACGCCCGAACCGCAAGCGCAGACGCCCTTTGTTTGTTGGCGTGCGCCGGCGCAAACGTGTATGGTACTTCCATCTTTTCCTCTATAATGTCCCGATAGACAGCCACGCCATCTCCAAGAAATATCACTTTTTCGCCAATCAGGTTGAGTGCAGATATAATCTCCTCAATCCCGACCGCAAGCTGTTCCTTCACAACCTGAAGCACATCATCCTGAAAACGATAGATTCCTGTATAGACCTGATTTCGTCTTGCATCCATCAACGGGCAGATCAATCCATCTGCATGATAGAGATTCATCGCCAAGCCTTCCAATGTCGGAATGCCGATAATCGGTTTATCCAATGCGAAGCCCAAACCTTTCACTGTAGCCGTTCCGATTCGAAGCCCTGTAAAAGAGCCCGGACCTTTTGCCACCGCAATCGCATCTACCGAATGCAGATCTGTTTCTGTCTGTTTCACGATCTCGTCCAGCATTGGCAGTAATGTCTGAGAGTGTGTCTTTTTATAATTGATTGTATATTCCGCAATCAGATTATCGTCTTCCACAATTGCCACAGAGGCAACCAATCCGGAACTATCCACTGCTAATATTTTCATCGTTCTGTCTCCTCCACCCGAATGCATCGGTAATCAAATCCTTTTTCCGGCTGTTTCGAAATTGTAATCTTCTTATATTGGTCAGGTAAAATATCCGCAATCCGGTCTGCCCATTCGATCAGGCAAACGCCATCTCCATAAACCATCTCTGTATATCCAATCTCTTCCATCTCTTCCGGATCTTCAATTCGATACACATCAAAATGGTAAAACGGCATTCTGCCATCCATGTATTCCTGCACGATCGTAAAGGTCGGGCTGTTCACGCTCTCCTCGATTCCAAGTCCTTTCGCAAACCCTTGAGAAAATAACGTCTTTCCCACTCCCAGATCGCCGATCAGACAAAGCACTTCTCCGGGCGATGCCTGTCTTCCAAGATTATATGCAATTTGAAATGTATCTTCCGGGCTATAGCTATCGTATTCCATTCTTACTCCTCATTCCCATATTCTGCAGCATCCGCTTTCTCAGTCACATTTTCTCTTTCTGCAACATCTGTTTTTCGGGTATTTCCGACAATATTTTTTCCTTCTGCAGTATCCGCTTTCTCAGCCGCATTTTCTCTTTCTGCAACCTCTGCTTTTCGGGCATCCCCTGCAATATTTTTTTCCTTTGCATCATCCGCATTTATTACCGGCATTTGCTTTCTCATCTTTTTGATCGGCCCTTTTAAGGTGATCTTTATCTGTCCAAGGAACCCTAATATTTTCTCATCAAACGCTTCACTGTCAATGCCAATACTGTCTTTCGGGAAAATAAAAGCATGCACCCTGTCACTGTAGACAAAATACTGTGATTTCGTTTCCACGATCCGGACAAAATGATCCCACGGAGCTGTCTGTTTGGCTTCACCCTGTGAGATTGTAATTCCCTCTGAATCAATCTGATACTGAAACGGTTCTGCCTTTGCCTTGTTCCGTTTTGCCTGTTTTCTGGCCTGATTCAGCAGAAAGACCGGTTGAATCACCGTGTACCAGAGTGACGCAAATATCAATATCGCTTTTGTCTGCGGAATCCATGTGTCAAAGGATGCAAGTAATACGATCAATGCCCCCAATGATATACAAAGACCTATAATTCCCGTTATTCTTGTATACTCATGATAAAATGTAAACCGAAAAATTTCCTTCGTTGTCAATCGCACAGAGAACGAAATTTTTTCTTCTTCCATACTGTTTCCCCTTTTCCTTACACGATCATGGAAAGCTGAATTCTTTTACGCTCCAAATCCACGCTCAACACTTTTACTTCTACAATATCCCCTACACTGACTACTTCTAACGGATGTTTAATAAATTTCTTGTTGGTCATCTGGGAAATATGAACCAGTCCGTCCTGATGCACTCCAATATCCACAAATGCGCCGAAATCGATTACATTACGTACTGTCCCCTTTAAAACCATGCCCTCCGTCAAATCTTTCATTTCCAAAACGTCAGTTCTTAAGATCGGTTTTGGCATCTCCTCTCTCGGATCTCTTCCCGGTTTCTCCAGTTCTTTGATGATGTCATCCAATGTAATGGTACCGACACCCAACTCCTTCGCAAGCTCCTCACGATTTTTCGCAAGCAGAGAAAGACCGACCAAGCCCTGGCTGGTAATATCATTTACGGTATAACCCAATCGGCTTAACAGTTTGGTAGCCACCTCATAGCTTTCCGGATGGACGCTGGTAGCATCTAACGGATTCTTTCCACCCTGAATCCGCATAAATCCCGCACACTGTTCATAAGCCTTAGGACCAAGTTTAGGCACTTTCAAAAGTTCTTTTCGGTCTGTAAATTCCCCGTGTTCTTCTCTATAGGCAACAATATTTTTGGCGATGGTCTTCGTGATTCCCGAAACATATTCCAACAGGGATGCGGAAGCCGTGTTCAAATCCACGCCCACCTTATTTACACAATCCTCAACCACTCCGGTCAGGGCATCGCCAAGTTTCTTCTGATTCATATCATGCTGATATTGTCCTACTCCGATGGACTTCGGATCGATCTTTACCAGTTCTGCCAACGGATCCTGTAATCTTCTTGCAATGGATGCCGCACTTCTCTGTCCCACATCAAAATTCGGGAATTCCTCCGTCGCCAGTTTACTTGCGGAATAGACCGAAGCCCCCGCCTCATTGACAATAATATACTGCACTTTCTCCGGAATCTCATGAAGCAGTTCAACAATGACCTGTTCCGATTCTCTCGAAGCCGTTCCGTTGCCCACTGAGATCAAAGTGATTCCGTATTTTTTAATCAGATTGTGCACCGTTTTCTTTGCTTCCGCAATCTTCTTCTGCGGTTCCGTCGGATAAACCACTACCGTATCCAACACCTTACCCGTGGCATCAACCACCGCCAATTTACATCCGGTACGAAATGCCGGGTCCCAGCCAAGTACAACCTGACCCGTGATCGGAGGCTGCATCAAAAGCTGCTTTAAATTCTTGCCAAAGACTGTAATCGCGCCATCTTCCGCCTTCTCTGTGAGATCACTTCGAATCTCCCTCTCAATAGCCCCGGCTATCAATCGCTTATAACTGTCCTCTATTGCTGTCTTCAACCATTCGGTTGTATTCGGATTGTCCCTGACGATCACTTTCTTCTCCAGATATCCGAGGATTCTCTCTTCCGGTGCCGTAATCTTAACCGTAAGAATTTTCTCTTTTTCTCCGCGATTGATCGCAAGAATCCGATAACCTGCCGCTTTCACAATCGGTTCTTCAAAATCGTAATACATCTCATATACCGACTTTGTTTCCGGATCCTTCGCCACCGTAACGATTTTCCCTTCCTTCACCGTAATATCACGAATGTAGGTTCTGTATTCCGCATCGTCCGAGATATTCTCCGCAAGAATATCAAGTGCTCCCGCTATCGCTTCGTCAACGGTATTGACTTCTTTTTCTTCTGAAAGAAACGCTTCCGCTTCCTTTTCAATCGGCCGCTCCGTCATTTGCAGATAAATGATGTTCGCAAGTCCCTCCAAACCTTTTTCCTTCGCAATTGTCGCACGGGTTCTTCTCTTTTGCTTATAAGGACGATATAGATCTTCTACCGCCACAAGGGTCATCGCTTCCCTGATCTGCTGTTCCAGCTCCGGTGTCAGTTTTTCCTGTTCCGCAATACCGGCTATAACAGATTCCTTGCGTTCTTCCAAATTGCGCAGATAATTCAGGCGTTCATATAAGTTACGCAAAACCTCATCATTCAGCGAGCCTGTCACTTCTTTCCGGTACCTCGCAATAAAAGGGATGGTAGATCCCTCATCGATCAATTTGATTGTCGCCTCTACCTGACTTACCTTAATTCCAAGTTCTTGTGCGATAATTTTAGCTATATCCATTTATGTATCCTCTAACTTTCCTGTTCTTTTTTTAAAACTCGCCCGCGAGTCTTGCGCGCCGGTTTAAGGACAGCTTTAGCTGACATCTTCCCATCCGAACCCGCGCTCTCTATGTTCAACTTCATGACTCAAAGATTCAGTTGAACGCTCTTATCCTTTTGTTCAAACAAACGATATTTCACTCCAGCCATATTAAACATCAATTTAGATGCCACCGTGGAATCTGTATCTGAGTATTTATCTGATAAGTACACAACCTCTTTGATTCCACTCTGTATGATTGCCTTTGCACACTCATTGCACGGAAACAGTGTTGAATAACAAATTGCACCGGAAAGAGAGCCTCCACTGTAATTCAAAATCGCATTGAGTTCCGCATGACAGACAAAATAATATTTGCTTTCCAACGGATTTCCTTCCCTTTCCCACGGCATATCATCATCATTGCAACCGGATGGCATACCATTATATCCAACCGACAGAATTTTATTATTTGCTCCTACAATACAGGCTCCTACCTGTGTATTCGGATCTTTGCTTCTCTGTGCCGACAGTAGCGCAATGCCCATAAAATATTGATCCCAACTCAGATAATCATTCCTCTTCATTTTGTATTCCTTTCTGTCCTACAAGCCTGTTTTTTATCATAACATAAATCCATGTTCCTTGCAAATACTCCGTCTGACAAATTACAGATTCGATGCATCCAGTAGAGTCAACTCCCTTCCCAAAAGAAAAAGATTTCCCGAACGATACGATATTACCATATCCTGTCCGAAAAATCTTTTTCTTTCATTTTGAAAATCCAAAACTTCAAATTCACTTTTCTGGCGATAGTCTCATCCTACTGAAACTGCTGCATAATCTGTTCGTAATACGGCGAACTCATACCAACGATAAACACAACAACCGTCAAAATGATACCGATAATGGAACAGATCAAACCTGCAGTGGAAAGTCCTGACTTCTTGCCTTTTGTAAATGCAACAATACTCAGCACTAAACCTACAATACCGAAAATACCATAGCAACTGCAACAAGGAATGGACAAAATACCAAATACAAGCGAGCAGACCTCTAATGCTTTACTCTCCTTTTGTTCTTCCATACTTCTTTCCTCTCTTTCCTCATTAATGATTAGTTTTCGCCTAATCCAAATTTATCATGAACTGCATTCATTGCTTTTTCTGTATATTTCTCATCAATCAATACAGAAACGCGAATCTCTGAAGTAGAAATCATTTTGATGTTGATTCCCTCATCATACAATGCTTCAAACATCTTCGCTGCAACACCTGCATTGCTCATCATGCCGGCACCAACAATGGAAACTTTTGCGACATTCTTATCCACATCAATCTTCTCGTATTCATGGAAATGTCTCTCGATAATCTCTACCGCTTCATCTGCATTCTCCACTGCAACCGTGAATGAAATATCCTTTGTGCTCTCACGTCCGACTGACTGTAAAATCATATCTACGTTGATATTATGTCTTGCCAAATGATTAAATAAACGGAATGCCACACCCGGCTCATCCTTCAGTCCAATCAAAGCAACTCTCGCTGCATCCTTATCCGCTGCCACTCCGCTAACAAGCATTTTCTCCATTTTTGTATCCTCCTTAACAATGGTACCCTCAGACGTATTCAGGCTGGAGCGAACCACCAGCTGTACACCTTGTTTCTTTGCCAATTCAACCGAACGATTATGCAGAACCCCTGCTCCTAATGTAGCCAGTTCCAGCATCTCATCATACGTAATCTGATCCAGTTTTCTTGCGGTTGGAACCTTTCTCGGATCCGCCGTGAATACACCATCCACATCGGTGTAAATCTCGCACGCATCTGCATTTAAAGCAGCTGCAAGTGCTACCGCCGTCGTATCGGAACCACCACGTCCCAGTGTCGTATAATCATCATATTTGTTGATACCCTGGAATCCTGTCACAATGACGATCTTTCTCTGCTCCAATTCATTGCGAATCCGCTCGCTGTCAATTCGCTTCAATCTGGCATTGCCATATACAGATGTAGTATGCATAGCCACCTGAAAAGCATTCAGCGATACAGCCGGAACGCCCAAATTATTCATTACCATTGCCATAAGTGCAACGGACATCTGCTCTCCAATTGTGTAAAGCATATCCATCTCTCTCTTTGGCGGATTCGGGTTCATATCCTTTGCCATATCAATCAATTCGTCTGTGTATTTACCCATAGCGGACAATACCACAACTACATCGTTTCCCTTTTTGTAGTCTTCGATACAACGATTTGCAACATTATACATTCTCTCTTTGTTTGCAACCGAAGTACCGCCAAACTTCTTTACGATT
>CAJOMI010000042.1 GCA_905235545.1 uncultured Lachnospiraceae bacterium
ATATCGCAGATTGCCTGATAGGCGCCTTCAACGGCACCTTCGCAGGTGGTACTTTTCTGTTCCAATCCAAGAAACACCATTTTTTTCGCAGCAGCCAGGATGGTATTGTGAAAAAGAGGGATAAACCGGGAATTCTCCTCTTTCACACGGTCGTAGAACGCATGGGATGCCGGATCACTTTCGCTGTATAAAGTATTTTGCAGATTGACTTCAAAGGCGTGATAGATATAGGTGAACATGGAAAATAACTGGCTGTGAACCCCAAAACACCAGATATAATCATAGGAGGCAGGGGCAAGCGGGATTGAGGTATGTCGTTTTTCCTCCAGTTCGTCGTTTAATAGAGAAAGGGCATAGGATTCAAAACGCTTTGACGTGAGTTCCTGCTGTTGTGTGCGCAGAAAAAATTGCAGTTTTTCGCAAAAGTCCCGATAGTCATAGTCAGTAAAGCCGTTCAGACTTAAAGGGAGACATTCTATGTTTGAGGTATCTTCCAAATGATAGGTTTCGAGGGCGGCAAACATGGCATCTTCATCGTAGTCGATCAATGTAATTTTGGAAAAATGAGATGACAAGCGACTAAGATCCAGATCATTGCAGGAACCTGCACCCAAAATGGCGAGGGTTGGAAGCAGATCGGATTGTGCCATCCCGTGTGAAAAAGAAAGGGGAAGCGTTACCGAATCGGTCTGTGTGATCAGATAATCGGTTAAGGTATTTCTGTAATGAGCCCAATCTTCGTAGGCATCGGGCAGTGTAAAATGCGATTTGATTTCATCGTACAAATTCATATCGGTCTCCTTCTTTTTTGCAAAAACGAATATTGCGAAGCATTTGGTTTTTGTAAATGGGGTTCTGAATCAATGTCATGATGTTGGGGTCAAAAGGTATTTTGCCCCCAACTGATGCCTGCGCACGACTACATTGCTACGCAATTCTCGTCGTGCTAAAAACATTCGCAATCCGCATATTTACTGCGTAAATTGCTACTTGCTCATGTTTTAGCGGTCATCAGATAAAAATGTGCATTTGTGCAAGCACAAGCACATTTTTACCTTTTGACCTTGGCATCATGTCATTAAGTTAAAGAATTACCAATACACAGTTGCTGGACATGATATATGTTTTACCATGTAGGGATATTTGCAAACGTCGGTTCTTAATGCGCCGTCCGGGGACGGCGAATTTAGCACCGCTACGTTTGCAACGAAGCGCAAGCGTGCCCGAAATGGAAAACATATATCATGTCCGGCAACGTCCGGCTTAGCTTAATGACATGATGTCGGGTTCTGAATAGTTTCGCATAATGATATGTGTATGATTCTATCATATACCGGATAGAGAGAAGGAGCAAGTATACTTTTGGGATTTGATTCCCGACAACTGTGTATTGGCAATTCTTTAACAGAATGACATTGTGGCTGAATTGTAACGGAGGAAAAGGAGCGTGTGATTATGCCGGAACAGGGCATGCTGCAGAAAAAATGGAAAAACATATATGGTATCCTGTTTGCTATTGTGATTGTATTTAAAGTCCTGAATTGCAGATATATCAAATATAATATGGAAGGTGATTTGTATATTACTATGATTCTGGTATGGAGATTAACGGTTGAACGGTGTATTGTGCAGGAAAATATCAGGCGGTTTCTGCGTTTGATCACACGGATGATGGTTGGACTGTTTGTGATCCGGATGTGTCGGTATGATTATTTCACCTACTCCGACGCAATGTTAGCATTTACCGGATATCTCTATTATATACCGCTTACAATGATTCCCTTTCTTTCCTATATGGCCGCATTATGCGTGGGAAAGAGTGAATTGGAGAAACCGTTAAGGGGAACGTGGTATATGTGGCTGATGCAGGTTATTCTGGCAATCGGTATTCTCACCAATGGGATGCATGGCTGGTTGTTTACACACACCATTTCCGAGAACGGGAAGGAAATCTATTACCATCACTGGTTGTATATAGTGGTGCTGATGTGGGCAGGTGTATTTACGGTAGCTACATTTGTTACTTTAATGAGACGATGTTCGGTATCCGGTGTGAGAACGCTTTGGTATGTGCCGGTGATTCCTACTCTGGTCGGGGTTGCGTTACTGGTCCTTTATTTGATATGCGGAGGTTCCCCTGCCATCAGGGGGGTCAAACTTTATAACTTACAGGAGGTATACTGTTTTATATATCTGGCGCTTTTTGAAGGGTGTATCCGAATCGGACTGATTCCTTCCAATACAGAATATGATGAATTGTTTGTGTTAAGCAGTCTTAATATGGCAATCGGGGACGAAAACGGAAACAGGGTTTATCAATCCGGAAATTATATTACCTCTGAGGACAAGGAAGATATTCTTGTCAGGGAACAACCGATTTCCGGCGGAAAGATCATCTGGTCGGAAAATCGAAAGCCAATCCGAAAATTAAATGATCAGATCCGGGATGCGATTGAGCGGATTGAGGAAGAAAATGAACTGATCCGGCAGGAGAATGAAGTTCAGGAACAGCGGCTTCACTATGAGGCGAAAAACCGATTGTATGACAAAATAGCGGCCGTAGTGCGACCACAGGTACTGGAAATGGAAAAAATACTGGAAAAGGACAAGGACTCTTCGGAGAAAATGCTTCTGTTTGCCATTATGGGGGCTTATGTAAAACGGCGGGGGAATCTGGAATTGCTTGCAAGTGAAAATCCCATGATATCTTCGGAGGAATTGGTATATGCCATCAGAGAATCTTTTGAGTATCTGACGTTGGCTGACGTACTATGTGACATCCGGACGGAGGGAAAGAAAAAATATCACTCCGAATTATTGATTCTGGCATATAATCTGTTTGAGACGGTAGTGGAGTCGGGTTATCCGGATCTGCATGCCTGTGCGGTTGTGATTTGCGCAGGCGATTCCTTTGCGATGGAATTGTATGTGGATTCGGAAAAAAATGTTCTCCCTGAGGATTGGAACAAAGAGGTGTGTGACCGTCTGGGAACTGAAATTTCCGTGAAAGAGCAGGATGACACGGTTATCATCCGCCTTGAGGAGAGAATCCACTCCGATTCTGTCTTCGTATAGCATGTCCGGCAACGTCCGGTTTAAAAATTATGATATTGTCGTACAAACTGTAACGTAGGGAGGCTGCATTATGATGACATTTATGGAATTGTCCAATGCGATGCGGGGTATGATTTTGCTGTGGACAACATTTGTTTTGATCATTTACATATATAATCTGGCAAGCAGATTGCAACAGGGCAGAAAAGGAGCATACATTGCGATGACGGTACTTCCGCTCTTACTCACTTTTGTGCTCCTGCAAAGATTATCAGCGCTTCATGCACGTGATGGACTGTTTTCGGATTCTTTATCGGTATTGTTTGTTATGTCCGGTTTGACAATCCTGACGGGACTTGCCATAGTGCAGCATATCAATAGCATGATCTGGCAGCGACATCACATCTCTGCGATGTCGATCAAGGAGAGTCTGGATCGAATGCCCATCGGTATCTGTTTTTATCATCCGTCCGGATTAACCAAACTGGTCAATGATGAAATGACCGGAATCTGCCATGCACTTACCGGCAGTATATTGTTGGATGCAAAAGCTTACTGGGAGTCGCTGAAGGCAGGCAATCTGCAAGGCTGTATAGTGAAAGGAGAGACACCAATTTATTTTCTGCCGAATGGGAGAGTATATGCATTTGAAGTACAGGAAATGAAGATGGAAAATAAGCCGATTTACGAAATGATCGCAGCAGATGTGACTGAGGAATACAAACTTACACGGGAATTGGAAGAAAAACAAAAACAGGTAAGTTATATAAATAAGAGACTGAAGATGCTTACCGATACGATGGAGTATATGATCATGAGCCGGGAACTTCTGGATCTGAAAGTCTCTTTGCACGACAGGATTGGACAGAGTCTTTTGATGACCAAACGCTACTTGTCCGATTCGCAGGCTGTGGACTCAAAGGAATGGATGAATATGTGGCAGCTCAATCTCCGACAGCTTAAGAATGAAAATCCGGAGGAATGGCAGACTCCGTATTATGTTGTAATGAGACATACAGAGGGTCTTGGCGTGGATCTGGAGATCAAGGGAGAACTTCCCACAGAGGAGCATCTGTTATCAGTCGTGGAAACGGCACTTGTGGTTCACGCGACGAATGTCATTCGGCATGCAGGTGGAAGTAAAGCTGTTATTTCGGTCGGGGAAACAGAGGACAAAGAGGCTTATGAATTGCGATTTACCAATGATGGAAAAGTACCCGGACATAAGGTGAAGGAAAAAGGAGGTCTGGCAAACCTGCGCAGGAAAGTGGAGACAATCGGAGGGGTTATGCGGATTGACACAACATCGCGATATGAATTGATCCTGCTCCTTCCAAAGGAGGAAAAAAAGAATGTTATATAAAGTAGTGATTGTAGATGATTTTAAAATGATGCGTGAAATTCTGGAGCATGCGATTGAACAGTCAAAGGAATGTGAAATTGCGGCTGTCTTTGATTCATCCGGCGAGGCGGTCGGTTATTGCAGGGATCATTCGGTCGATCTTGTTATCACGGATGTCATGTTCCCCGGTGATATCAGTGGTCTGGACGCAGCGGGACAGATCAAGGCCACCCATCCGGAAACAAAGATTCTGGTGATCACTTCCATGCCGGAGGAAGCTTATCTGCAGCGGGCGAGAGCAATCGGGGTGGAGAGCTTCTGGCACAAGGAAGTGCAGGAGAAGCTGATTTTGGATGTGATCAACCGGACGATGGCGGGAGAATCCATCTATCCGGATACGAATCCGGTGGTAGCTTTGGGGAATACCTTTAACACGGAATTTACCGAAAAAGAACTGCAAATTTTGAGAGAGATGGTTGCAGGCAACAGCAATCAGGAGATAGCAGAGAAAATGCATTTGCGCGTTGAGGATGTCAAGGAAAGTATCGATAATATGTTAAAAAGAACAGGCTTTCACAGCCGGTTGGAACTGTTGATCAAAGCAAGAAGCAGTGGAATTGCCATTCACTGCGAAAAGGAGGAAGTGTAAATGGCGTATAGGGTACTCGTGGTAGATGATTATATGATGCCGAGAGCTGTGTTTGAGAACGTGATTGAGAATGCAGAGCAATATACGCTGGCGGCCTCTCTGCCTTCCGCACAGGAGGCAGTGACTTTTTGCCGACACAGCAGAGTGGATCTCATATTGATGGACGTGGTTATGATGGAAGGAATGAATGGGTTGGAAGCATCCAGAAAGATTAAGGAATTCAGTCCGAAGACCAGGATTATTCTGGTGACGTCCATGCCGGAGATCTCATATATCCGGAAGGCAAAAGAGATTGGAATTGAGAGTTTTTGGTATAAAGAGATTCAGGAAGTACCGATTCTGGAATTGATGGACCGGACAATGGCGGGAGAATCCATTTATCCGGATAATACACCCACCCTTAATTGCGGTGATGCCGTGAGTACGGATTTTACCGAGGCAGAACTGAAGGTATTGCGGATTCTGGTTGAGGGGGACAGCAATCAGGAGATTGCTGAAAAACTAGGAGTCAGCCAGAGAACGGTGAAGATGCATATCGAAAATATGCTGCATAAGACCGGCTATCGCAACCGGATCGAACTTGCGATCAAAGTGCGGGCAGATGGTTTGATCATAAATGATTAGAGGAGGATATTGGAGTGCCGCATATCAGCAGAATAACCAGGAAAAATATTATAATATTTGGAATTGTGACGGTTTTGGCTGCCGTTCTTTTGGTGCTTGGCACGAAAAACAGTTATTGCAGGGTTGCGTCGGCACTGTTGCACTGTGCCGTTATAGAGGCATGGGCCATCACAGTCAACGCTCGTATTATCAATACGAGGGTTCGTCGCCTGATCGAGGGGAATGCTGTCTTTCTGATGCTTCTTTTTCTTCTGCGCATATGTCGTTACGATTTTTTTGCAGACTGGCCTGCAGTTGGTCGTCTGTTTTGGTATATGTATCATGTCTGTTTTACGGCAGCACCGCTGATGGGATTCTGGTATGCACTTAATGTATACAGAACAGAAAACGAACAGCCACATAAATGGTCCAAATATCTTGTCATTCCGGAAATACTTATGTGCGTGGTGATCATGACGAATGATTCTCATGAATTCATGTTCCGTTTGTTGAGTGATCAGGCACCAAATGACGGCGGATATCGTTACGGCTGGTTCTATTTTGTGACGTTGGCATGGGAATTCGGATTCATGATTGCGTACATGGTCATTTTGGTGAAAAAATGCAGACTGTTTTCAAGCAAAAGAAGGTGGTACATACCGTTTATCCCGGGGGCTCTGGGTTGTCTTGGTATGGTGATTTTTGTGATTCATGGTGGTATTCCGGAGATTGCCGGATACAGTCTGTATAGCTTGTCAGAGGCTTTTGCACTGATCGTTGTAGGAATGACGGAAGGTTGTATACAAATTGGTCTTATTCCGGCCAATTCCGATTACGGTGAAATATTTTCCGCAGCCCATCTGGATGCGGCACTTCTGGATAAGCAGGACAATCTTGCAATCCGGGCAGGAGATATTCTGAATCAGGAGGACGACGAGAATCTTCGGGTAGGAAGACAGAGTATTCACGGAGGATATATTGTATGGACGGAGGATATGACTGTCATAAATCATTTGAATGAAGAACTGGAATATGCCATCGAGATGATTGAAAACGAAAATATGCTGATCGAAGAGGAAAATCAATCTCTGGAAATGAGGGCGAGATATGAGACTATGAACCGGCTTTACGATCACATTGCCGATGTTGTAAAGAAGCAGTTGGATGTATTGGATGTGCTGATGAAACAGGATTTTCAAAACGGGACTGAATTTCGAAATGCACTAAGAGACGCTGTCGTATATGGGGCTTATATCAAACGGCGTGCAAATCTGGAGATTCTTTCAGAGGGAAAGGAGAAACTTCCGGCGGGAGAACTAAGTAACGCCATACGGGAGTCTTTTGAATATCTGTCACTCAGAGGAACTAATTGTCTGGTGGATTTAAAGGGAGATGCGGATATATCAACAGACAGAATCCGGTTTGCGTATGAGATGTTTGAAGAGGTTTTAGAAAAGGTGTTGGACAACGTTTCATTTTTCTATGTCAATCTGCATGCCAGAGAAACATTCTCCATGCAGTTGACTTTGGAGAGGGACAGGAAAGTACTTTCCGGGGAATGGAACATGATGGAACAAAAACGGTTGGGAATGGGGATAACACAGTTTGTGGAGGACGGTATCCTGTATATCCGTCTTCTTGAAAGAAAGGGGGAGATCCAATGACGATCGCTATGCTTTCTCCTTTGGAACAAGGTATGCTCCTGTTATGGAATACAGGGATTTTTCTCTTTCTGGTCGGTGATTATACCCGTTATAGGGAAATGAATATAAAAGGATGGATTTTCTGGATCAATTGCATTGCGATGTATGTCTCTTTTGCATTCGGATTTATTTTACTTATGGTACGGTCTGCGGACACAGGGAGAGTGTCGTCCATTCATGCAGGCTTTGTATTCCTGATTTTATTTCTTTTCTCTGTATATGCATTGGGCCAGGAATTCTATATCCGCAGATGGAGAAAAACGCATATTTCCGCAATATCGATTAAGGAAAGTCTGGATCTGCTGTCAGCGGGACTTTGTTACTACTGGCCGGAAGGGCAGCCTAAATTGGTCAATGCAAATATGGATAAAATCTGCCGTACCCTGACGGGAGAGCCACTTGCCGATGGTGTGGCTTTCTGGGAGCAGTTAAAAAGCGGAGAACTGCCGGGATGTATGGAAGCGGGAGAAAAACCGATTTACGAATTGCCGGATGAAGATTCCACTTTTAGTTTTCAACATTATGAAATACAACTCAATGGTCATACTCTGTGTGAATTACTGGCATCCGATGTGAGTGAGGAATATCGCGTGATCAGGGAGTTGGAGAATAAAAAGGAACACGTTGGTCATGTGCGAAAACGTCTCAAAGAACTGAGTAAAACGATCACCCGCACGACGGCGGAGAGAGAAGTACTTGCGGCAAAAGAGAAACTCCATGATGATTTCGGAAGAATGCTTCTGCTCTCTAAGCGAACTCTGTTGGAACCGGAGACACAAAATGAGGAAGAACTGAAGAACTTAAGACAATCTGGAAACTGAATATCCGGCAGTTGAGAGATGAAAAACCGGAGAGATGGCAGAGAAAAAAGAAGCAATACAAAAAAAATTAAAAAAAATACAAAAAAAATTAAAAAAAATTTAAAAAAAATGAGTCTTACTGTCCAATCGGACGTAGCGGACTCTTTTTTTTTATCCTAAAATAAGTCACAGAGATGGGAAATAATGAAAAACAATGAAAAAATGAGAGGTGATAAACAGGGTATGACAAATGTATGTGCAATTTGCGGAGCACAGATCAATCTGGTTCAGCGGGTCAAATTGATAGACGGTAATTATATCTGCCTGAAAAAATGCAAAAATATGGGTATGCCGGATCTGAATTATACACATGCTTCGCTGGAAACGGTGCTTGCCCATAACAGACAGGTGTCAGAGGGAACAAAACTTTTCACACAATATTTTCTGAAGGAGGGCAGTATGGGCAGACTGCAAAAGAATGTAGTGACAAAGGGGAAAAATCTTTATATCCGGGAAGATATGGAGTTGATCGCATTGGCCTATTCGGATTATAAGACATTTTATTTCGGAAAACAATTTTTGAAGGCATGTGTGTATTCAATGGCCAATCTCGAACGTTGCGAGCCGGATATCAGCAGGATCTGTGTGGATGAACAGGAGAGGATAAAGAAAGGGCTTCGATATTCCTTTCGCAATGTGGAGGGGTTGAGTGAATTTTTTGTGGAGGATAGTAAAAGAAAGAGCACAAAGGAATATTTTGACAAATTGATTGCAACACAAAAATGCAACAAGCAAAAAAATTTTCATGATACTGTCCAATCGGACGTAGCGGGAGACATTTTTAAAATTTAAAATAAGATAAAAAAAAAGGAGGACAAAAAAATGGGATTATTTGGAAAGGTATTTGAAAAGAAGCAATGTTCAATCTGTGGAGGTGAGATCGGCCTCTTGGGAAACAGGAAGTTGGAAGATGGCAATATGTGCAAGGAATGTTCCGCCAAACTTTCGCCGTTTTTCAGCGAGCGAAAGAGTAGCACAGTAGCTGAGATTGAGGAACAGTTAAGCTACCGTGAGGTGAACAAAGAGCAGGTTGCAAAGTTTCATACTACAAGGACACTGGGAGAGAAAACGAAACTTCTGTTAGATGAAGATGCCGGCAAATTCATGGTGACCGGAGCAAAAAATATAAAGGATGCCAATCCGGACGTCATCGATTATTCACAGGTAACCGGAGTGGAGCTGGATATAGATGACGGTAAACAGGAGGAGAAGACCAAAGACAAGGAAGGCCATATGGTCAGTTACAATCCGCCACGTTACATTTTTTACTATGATTTTGACATTGTCATTCACGTAAATCATCCGTATTTTGATACAATCCGTTTCCAGTTGAATTCATCCGATGTGGAGATCAATGAGGGCAATGCCCTTCCAATCAACCGAAAGCCGGATGAGCGCACCAACAGAGAGTATCAGGAATATGAGAGGATGGGCAATGAGATCAAGCGGATTCTTACTAAGGCAAGACAGGATGCCAGAACAGAGCAACTGGCGGCTGCAGCTCCGAAGAGACCGGTGATCTGTCCGAACTGCGGCGCAACTACGGTTCCAAATGCTGCCGGATGTTGTGAATACTGTGGCGGTCCGGTCTGATGAAACTGGATAATACCGTTTGATAATGTTTTTAAGAACAAAAGGTGTTTTGGGCGGAACGCTTCGGCGTTCCGCTTGTTTGGGTTATGCAGGAAATTTATGAGAGAAATAAAACCGTTGCATTGACCTTTTTGCCGCAAGGTGGTAGAATATGCAAGACTGCAAATATTTTTTTGCAAGGCAGTTACATATGTTGGAAGAAAAAGTAAGTGCAAGAGGGCGTGTACTGAATTTGAATAAAGAAGGGGAAATGGACGTGAAAACAGCGATTATGACAGATACAAACAGTGGAATTACTGTTAAAGAGGGAACAGCACAGGGAATCTATGTATTGCCGATGCCGGTTATTGTAGATGAAGTTTCTTATATGGAGTGTGTGGATATTACACACAAACAGTTATTTCAGTTTTTACAGGAGGATAGGGACGTGTCGACCTCACAGCCGTCTCCGGGCGATCTGCTTGCTATGTGGGATCAGATTTTTGCGGATGGTTATGATGAGATCGTTTATCTGCCGATGTCAAGCGGATTAAGCAGTTCCTGCCAGACTGCGAATCAGTTTGCTGTAGAGTATGAAGGAAAAGTTCAGGTGGTGGACAATCACAGGATATCCGTCACACTGAGAAGTTCGGTACACGATGCCAAACGCCTGGCTCAAAGAGGTAAGTCTGCCAAAGAGATCAAAGAGATATTGGAGGAACATGCCTATGAGGCGAGTATCTATATCACGGTGAATTCCCTGAAATATTTGAAAAAGAGCGGCAGAGTCACGCCTGCCGGAGCTGCGCTTGCCGATGCCCTTAACTTGAAGCCGGTTCTCACGATACAGGGAGAAAAACTGGATGCTTTTGCAAAGGTAAGGGGAAGCAAGTCCAGTGAGAAGAAAATGATCGAGGCTTTAAAGCAGGATCTGGAGACCCGTTTTAAAGATTATCCGAAGGAGAGTATTGCACTGTGGACAGCCGGTACTTTTGCCGATCAGGCAGAGGCGGATGCATGGCTTACAAAAGTAAAAGAGGCATTTCCGGGTTATCCGGTAGTCTATAATCCGCTTTCCTGCAATATTGCCTGTCATGTGGGCGTGGACGCCAAAGGAATCGGAATCTGTGAAGTGTTATAACCGGAAGAAGAGGACAGAATATGCAGGAGACATCAGACATTAAAATAAAACAAAAAAAGGTAAGAAGAATTCGATTCGTGTCGGGAAGAATCATTCCACTCAGTTTCTTACTGGCGATATTGCTCGGTACACTGCTTCTGATGCTGCCGGTTTCGACGGCACCGGGAGAACGGACAGATTTTGTGACGGCACTTTTTACGGCGACGACGTCCATCTGTGTGACCGGACTGGTCGTAGTCGATACCTATGTGCATTGGAGTTTGTTTGGAAAAGTGGTTATCCTTTGCCTGATCCAACTCGGTGGATTGGGAATTGTGACAGTTGTTTCGATGTTGATGCTGATTGCCAATAAGAAATTTTCACTGTCAGACAGGGCGTTGCTTTACGATGCATTTAATATGAATACCCGTTCGGGCATTCTTTCTTTTTTGGTTGCGGTATTGAAAGGAACCTTCGCGGTAGAAGGAATCGGGGCCTTTCTATATGCATTTTCATTTGTTCCAAGATTTGGTCTGGTTCGGGGAATCTGGATTTCGATATTTACTTCCATCTCCGCTTTTTGTAATGCGGGGATTGACATTATCGGGCCGGATAGTCTGATCGGATATCAGCAGGATCCGTGGACATTGACGGTGACGATGCTGTTGATCGTATTGGGTGGACTGGGATATGTGGTCTGGTTTGATATGATCACAACGGTGAAACAGGGAAAAGCCAATCATTATCCGGTATCAAAGATTATCGGGAGAATGGGCGAACATACCAAACTGGTATTCCGGTTGACCGTACTTTTTATAGTATCCGGCGCAGTTTTTATTTTCTTTGCAGAATACCACAATGCAGGAACCATCGGTAATATGAGCGTGGGCGGTAAAATACTGAACAGCTTTTTTCAATCCGTGACATTCCGTACCGCAGGTTTTGCGGCCGTGCCACAGCAGAATCTGACCGACATATCCTGTATCATCGGGTATATACTGATGTTTATCGGCGGTTCCCCGGTCGGAACAGCCGGTGGTGTCAAGACAGTGACCGTATTTATCGTTATTCTGAATGCGTTGTCTTTTATACGGAATCGGAACGAAACGGTTGTATGCAAAAGAAAGATTTCAGAAGATCTGATCCGAAAGGCAGCGGCTATCGTTGCAGTGAGTCTGATCACAGTCTTTGTATTGACGCTGCTTTTGCTGGCGACCAATGATGTGTCGATGCAGGATGGTTTTTATGAGGCGGTAAGCGCACTGGCAACGGTTGGATTGTCCAGAGGATTGACACCGGCCCTCAATACAAAGGGAAGGCTTCTTATTGTCATCGGAATGTATCTGGGACGAATCGGTCCGATATCCATGGCGGTCTTTTTCTCAAAGATCAATCCGGATAAGAACGGTGTCAGCTTCTCAGATGGCAAATTTTATGTTGGATAAGGAAACGATGACGGACAGGCGAATTTGAATTTATATATAGATGGAGGTATCAGTATGGGAAAGTCAATGGCAGTGTTGGGACTTGGACGATATGGTAGCAGTCTCGCAAATGCTTTATATGAGATGGGAACAGACGTGATGGTTGTGGATAATGACAAGGATCTGATTCAGGATTTTTCGGATAAATCGACGGTTGCCATGGTAGCGGATCTGGCAAATGAGGATGAGGTCAAGGAATTGGGACTCAGCAATATGGATGTAGTGATCGTCACAATGGGTTCGGATCTGCAGGCCAGTATTATGTGTGTGATGGTGGCAAAGGAACAGGGAGTTCCTCTGGTTATTGCAAAAGCGGCTTCTGAGAGAATGGCAAAGGTTCTAAAGCGGGTCGGAGCGGATCAGATTGCCATGCCGGAGAAGGAATCCGGAATTCGTTTGGCAAGGATACTGAACTCCAATTCGTTCTTGGAATTTTTCGCAATCGATGAGAATCTCTGTCTGATCAAGATGAAACCAAAGGAAAAATGGTTGGGAAAGAACCTGATGGAATTGAATCTTCGAAAAAAATACAGAGTCAATGTGATATCCGTGATGGATGGTAGCGGAAAGTGGTCTTCCATCGACCCGGAGCGCCCGCTTACGGAAGATATGGATTTACTGGTTGTCGCAGAGAATGATGATCTGAAGAAACTGCAATAGAGTCTTGAAGGAGGAAGAAGGCATGCATGTGCAGTCTTTTAAGCGACAGATAAAAGAGAGAATCATTTTGATGGATGGCGCGATGGGGACATATTTCAGCCGCCTTCATCCGGAAAACGGAGAGGCGGAGTCGGCCAATACCACCCATCCGGAATGGGTCACGGAGATTCATGAGAGATATATCGATGCCGGAGCAAGATTGATCCGGACCAACACCTTTGCAGTGAATCATATGTTGTTCACGAAAGAGGAAATGGAGAAGAATCTGGTTGCGGCTGTCCGGAATGCAAACGCTGCAGTTGCAAAGAGTAAAGTTAACGGACTGCAAAAAGAGGATACGGTCTGGATCGCCGGTTCCGTTGGACCAATCCGTTGCCGTGATGATCGGGAAGAGGAAGAAGTGGCGGATGAGTATCGCTTTATTTGTGAAACACTTTTTTCACAGGGAATCCGGATCTTTTGTCTGGAGACTTTTTCCGATACGAAGATGGTGACACGGATCGTCAGACAACTGCACGAGATCGCAGGGGACGAAGAGATTTTTGTGCTGGCACAGTTTTCGGTCAATCGGATGGGATATACCCGGTATGGCTACAGTATGCAGAGGATTGTCGATGAGACGGAAAAAGAAATGTTCCTTGACGGTATCGGCTTCAACTGTGGAATCGGACCGACACATATGAACAAACTGATCGGGCAGATTACATTTTCCGGAGAACAAATTTTTAGTGTGCTGCCCAATGCCGGATATGAACACATGTTACGGGGCAGACAATTTCAGATGGATAATCCGGTCTATTTTGCATCGGTTATGGAACCCATCCTCGCAAAAGGGGCGAATCTGGTCGGCGGATGTTGTGGCACCACGCCGGAGTATATTCGGGAATTGGCGAAGATATTGGAAAAACAACCGGTGCCGGCAAAGAAAACGATTGCAGATCTGACGGACAAGTCTGCGCAGGAAGGCTCTGCGAATCCACTGACAGAGAAAATGAACCGGGGAGAGCGGGTGTATGTCGTTGAGATTGATTCGCCGTTCAACGCGAATGCGGATCGCTTTCTGGAATCCGCATATCGTCTGAAAGAGAATGATGTTGATCTGGTCACAATCTCTGACTCGCCGATGGCGAGATCCAGAGCGGAGGCTTTTGAGATGGGAATCTACATTTCCAATCAGACCGGCATCCGGGTCATGCCGCATGTGTGCTGCAGAGACCGGAATCTGATCGCACTGCGCTCGTCAATTCTGGGCGGATATATCAATGGGATTCGGGATATGCTGATCATTACCGGTGATCCGGTGGGACGTGACGACCGCAATCTCGTATCCGGTGTGTTTGATATGAATTCCGTCAAATTGATGGACTATGTGAAAAATATGAATCGGGAAATTCTTAAAAGTGACCCGATCTGTTACGGAGGTGCTCTGAATTACGCGGGAGTCAATGTCGATGCGATCGCCGGACGTATGATGAAAAAGATGGAGGCGGGCTGCAGTTATTTCCTGACACAACCGGTGTACTCCGATGAGGATATAGCTCGGGTGCGGGAACTCAGGGAAAAGACAGGAGCCAGAATCATTTTGGGAATCATGCCGCTTGTAAGTTATAAAAATGCGATGTATATGAAAAATGAACTTCCGGGTATTAATGTGCCGGACGAGATCGTGAACCGGTATCATCCGGATATGACCAGAAAAGAAGCGGAAGAAACAGCGGGGCAGATCTGCGTGGAAATAGGGGAAAAAGCGATGGATTTTGCAGATGGTTTTTATCTGATGACGCCGTTTAACAGAGTATCATTGGTAAATGGAATCATTAACCGACTGCGGGAACTTGAAGATACAGCGCCCAAGACGCTTGAAAGAGACTGAAATGTGCATAACAAAAAACTTGCAAATCGTTTATAGATATGGTATATCTGAAACAGTGTACAAATAAGAAATGCACAAATGACAGACAATATATAATATCATGAGATATGAATTAAAGGAGGACGAAAACAGATGGAAATTACAAAGGCAACAACAATGGGAGAGATGCTTCAATATGATATGGGGATTGCGTATGTTTTGATGGAGGCTGGAATGCACTGCGTGGGATGTCCGTCTTCTATTGGAGAGTCACTCGAAGAGGCGTGTGCAGTACACGGTCTGGATCCGGATGATGTGTTGGAGAATATTCAGGCCTATCTCGCTGAAAAAACGCAGAAGGAAGCGACCGAAGAATAGACGATAATATAGTTAAGGTGTTTTAAATGAACGTAGAAGTTCGTTGATGTACAGGAAATCCGTAATATGCATTGGAGGGAAGCAGATGGTTCGGGAGGAAGATATCAAACTGATGAGCAGAATTGCCATCTATGAGAAACGGGATGGCAAGAGGGAAATTCCAATTAACAGCTTTTATAAAAGAGATTATGTGAGATTAAATGTTTTAAAAGCGATTGCATCTGCTACCTTTGTGTTTGTTCTCATCTTTGCCATGGTGGTATTTTATAATGTGGATTATGTATTAGCCAACATCACGAAGATGGACTATAAACAGATGGGATTCCGTGTGCTTGGAATCTATGCTGTTTGGATTTTGATATATTGGGTGATTGCGCGAATTTTGTATGCAAAGAGATATGAGAATGTACATCCCAATATTATTCTGTATAATCATCGGTTAAAAAAACTACAGGAGACCAAACAAAAAGAAGTTTTGAAGGCAAAAGGAGGTGTGGTGATTAATGAAGACCCTGTTGACTTTTAGAGAGTGGATCAAGACGTTTTACAGTCGCTTTGAATATATTATTACACCAATTCTAAAGTTTATACTGGCTATCATTGTATTTACTACACTGAATCGACAATTTGGTTATATGCCGGCTTTGAACAAGCCTTTTCTTATCATTGCTACATCAGCAGTTTGTGCCTTTTTACCTACGGAAGTGATAACCGTGATAGGAGGAGGAATTATTGTGGCTCAATCCTTCAAAGCGGCTCCGGAGGCGGCGATTATCAGTCTGGTATTTGTTTTGATATTCTATTTTGGGTATATGCGATTTGTGACAAAGACTGGGATTATAGCGTTATTGGTATTGATTAGTTATGTGTTTCATCTCACATTTGCCCTTCCTGTTGTGCTGGGATTTGTAGTGGGACCTTCTGCAATCGTTCCGGTTATTTTTGGATTGATTTTATATTATTACAAGAATGGATTGAGTGATCTGGTCAATGTGTTGGCGGCATCTGCGGATGGGGAGGAATCCGTTCAGTCATTTCGATATATATTAAGCGGATTGTTGGAGAACAAAGAGATGCTGCTTACAATAGTCGTATTTACCTGTGTCATTCTGATTACATATTTGATCTACCGGTTATCCTTTGAACATGCATGGGTGGTAGCTTTTATTACAGGTGGTCTTTTGAATGTTGTACTCTTTTTGATAGGTAGTGTAACAATGTCGGTCGATGTAGACATTTTGTCCATTCTGATGGGAAGTCTGGTAGGAGTTTTGCTTGCATTACTGATTCAGTTCGGGAAAGGAATTGTTGACTATCAGAAGACAGAATTGCTGCAATTTGAGGATGATGATTATTATTACTATGTAAAAGCGATTCCCAAATTATCCATTTCGGAATCTAATGTAAATGTGAAACATATTAACTTTAAGCGACATGAATAGATGGAGATGTGGAATTATTGGAACGAATTACGAATTATATAAAAACTTATCTTGATTGGTTTTACATTCCAAGAGTTACAATTTCAGATATTGCAGAAATTATTATTATTGCAATTCTGGTTTATTACATTGTGGATTGGTTCAAGAAAACGAGAGCCTGGACACTGTTTAAGGGAATTCTTGTTCTGCTGTTGTTTACGGGAATTTCTGTATTATTACAGTTTAATACAATTGTATGGATTTTGGAAAATACAATTCAGGTTGGAATGATCGCACTCATTATTATTTTTCAGCCGGAATTCAGACGGGCACTTGAGCAGTTGGGAAGAAAGAAATTTGTATCTTCCTTGTTTATCTCAGAAAATGATAATAAAGACAAGAAACTGGACAAGAAGGTTATGAATGAAATTACCAAGGCGGTTTATGCAATGGCTGAGGTGAAGACCGGTGCGTTGATCGTATTAGAACAGGAGGTCCGGCTTGGAGATTATGAGAGAACCGGAATCACGATCGATGCGGAAGTAACAAGCCAGCTCCTTATCAATATCTTTGAGCATAGATGGCGCAGTCCTGATCCGAAATAATCGAATCGCCAGCGCAACCTGTTATCTGCCATTATCGGATAACATGGACATCAACAAAGCACTGGGCACAAGACATCGCGCCGCGATTGGAATCAGTGAAGTATCTGACAGCATTACCATCATAGTATCGGAAGAGACGGGTTATGTATCAATCGCATATAATGGTGAGATTATACGGAATCTTTCAAGAGACCGGTTTGGTATACAGATTGAAGAACTTAGAAAACAGGAAACGGTTGCCGGTAAGGTGAAGCGGTGGAAAGGTCATAAGAAACATGAAAAAGAACGTGTTTGATCATTTTGGATTGAAAATATTATCACTTGTGATTGCAGTGGTCATCTGGATTGTAGTGGCTAACATCGATGATTATAAGATGACGAAACAGATTTTAGGGATCGAGATTGAATTTATCAATGGGGATGCAATTACCGGGAAAAATAAGGTATATGAAGTTCCGGAGGGAACATCGATTGATATTGTCGTAAAAGGAAGGAGAAAGATAGTCGAAGGTCTTACCAAAGAAGATTTTAAAGCAGTGGCAGATCTGTCGAAGATGTCGATTACCAATGCGGTAAAAGTTGATGTTTCCGCACTGAATGGTTCCGTAGCAAGAGATTTAACGATTAGTTATACAAATGACTCTGTGTTGGTTGCTGTTGAGAATAAAGTGAGCCAGCAATTGCCTATTACCGTGCGAACGAACGGAACTGTAGCAGATGGATACGCAATCCGAAGCAAAACAGCTACTCCGAATTTGATCACGGTAGAAGGAGCGGAGAGTGCAGTGAACATGATCAATGATGTTGTGGTGGATATCAATGTATCGGGTGCCAGTGATAACCTGACAACAACCGCTGCACCAATCTTTTTAGATAAGAGTGGGACGACGATTGATCCTTCCAAGTTCACCTTTGATCAAAAGAATATTGAAGTGTCGATAGATATTTTTAAGACTAAGGAATTAAAGATAAAAATGGAAACGATTGGTGATCCGAAAGATGGCTATATGGTGTCCGATATTGATTATCAGCCTACCAGTATTTTAGTCGTAGGAGAGGATGCTGATTTGGCGAAAGTGGATGAAATCCGTATTGATGATATTGACGTGACGAATTGTACAGAAGATATGGAAACCTCGGTTACCATTTCGGATTATCTGCCGGAAGGTATTCTTTTGGTTGGCGAGATGGAGGAAATCATGGTTAAGGTTATGATAGAGCCGATTGTCCAGAAGACAATTATCATGAATGTTTCTGATATTAATATTGTGGGAAAATCCAACAAATACACATACTCTTATCCGGAGAACAAGAATTACCCGGTGACATTGAGTGGCTTGCAGGAAGAATTGGATAAACTGAAAGTTTCCGGTCTGATACCGAGTATTGATGTGTCAGGATACAGCGCAGGAAAATATACATTTACTGTCAGTATGAAGGATTTTAAAAAAGTCAGTGTATTGGATACGATTGAAGTGCAGTTAGAGATTACACCCGTGGAATAGGAGTACATTATTAGACGATAGCGAAATTCCGATTTACATTTTTTGATTGTTCATATGGTATAGGGGGAGTTATATGGTAACGCAGAAAGTTGTTGTTACGGATGCGTTTGGCTTGCATTTGCGACCATCCAGTTCGTTATGTGAGCTGTGTCTGAAGTATCAGTCAAAGATACAATTTAAGAAGGAATCAAGTATTGCAAATGCCAAAAGTGTGTTGAGTGTATTGGCAGCGAGAGTGAAGCAGGGAGATGAGATTGAGATAATCTGTGAGGGGGAAGACGAGGAGGAAGCATTAAGAGCTATAGTCGATGTATTTCAAAATGGATTTCAGGAAAATGGGGTGTGAAAATGCAGGAGGATACAAAACAAAAGA
>CAJOMI010000043.1 GCA_905235545.1 uncultured Lachnospiraceae bacterium
GACAATCGCATTAGATGCCAATCCGAAGAAGGTTTCCAACTGGCTTATGGTAGAGACCATGCGCCTTTTGAAAGAGAAGGAAATGGATGCGGAGGATATTACATTTTCTGCAGAGAATCTGGCGAAACTGATCAAACTGACCGATTCCCAGGCAATCAATTCTTCCGTGGCGAAAGAAGTTTTTGAGAAGATCTTTGCCGAGGATATCGATCCGGATAAATATGTGGAAGAGAACGGATTAAAGACCGTCAACGACGAGGGGGCTCTTCGTGAGACCATCGAGAAAGTGATCGCTGATAATCCGCAATCCGTGGAAGATTATCACAACGGTAAGGAGAAGGCGATCGGATTTTTGGTCGGTCAGACCATGAAGGCAATGAAGGGTAAGGCTAATCCGGGAATGGTGAACCAGATTCTGAAAGAACTGCTGTAGATAGGTAGCAATTAAGGAGAAGGGTATGTCAAAAGACAAAAGAAATGAAAAAAAGAATCTGACCGGACAAAGGACTGTTGTTATCGATCCTGAAATTTTGGAAAATGAGATTATTCATAAAGACAAAGAACAGCAATGTGACAGAACGAATGCGGATAGGTCGGATATATGGAATAATGCGGACAATGTGTTGATAGAAGATTTTGATGAAATCCATCGCACGGAGAAAGTTCACAAACAGAAAGAGGATATTCCTGCACGGGAAGACACAATGTTTGCGAAGAATACCGGTTTGCCGGAAGATCGAACGGAAACGGAGAGTGATGACATACCGGAAGGCAGGACGGAAACAGAGAGTGTTGGCTTACCGGAAGATCGAACGGAAACGGAGAGTGATGACATACCGGAAGGCAGGACGGAAACAGAGAGTGTTGGTTTGCCGGAAGATCAAACGGAAACGGAGAATGATGACATACCGGAAGGCAGGACGGAAACAGAGAGTGTTGGTTTGCCGGAAGATCGAACGGAAACGGAGAATGATGACATAGCGGAAGGCAGGACGGAAATAAAGAACGATGGGATAACGGAAGATATCTCGGACATGGAGCCGTATAAGGATGAGAAGGCAATCAGGAAAGTCGGAAAACATCCCAAATTGAAAAAACACGGAATCCGTATAGGAATTGCCTTCTGTATCCTGACAGGAATGTATCTGACATTTGTTTACTCGAATATTCCATTTATCGAGAAATGGCGGACAATTTATATTGAGACAGCGATGACTACCAATAGTCACCAATGGCTTGCCACCTGGTTCTTCCCACAATGGCTCATCGATGAAGTTATGGCAAAAAGAGAACAAAGTTTTGCGGATCAAAAAGGAATTGATGCATCATGGGACGGAGTGGGAAATTTGGATGATCGTGATGATTTCTATTCTTTATATTGGGAATTGGAAAGTGATTCCTTTAAGAAATATATTGAGAGTCATCCGGATATCGTCGCAAATGGATATGATCATATACTCATTCAGGATCTGGACGGCAAATTGGGGATTAAAACTTCTAAGGGGGATGAACTCTTAGTGGCAGACACAGACAATAATCTGTTGATTGTCGGCGTAAAGGGAGATGGCTATAAAGGGAAACTGGCCATCGTGAAAGATCCGTCCCAGATCACATTTGAGAAATCAAAAAATCTTGGAGGATATGGACAGGAAATTGATTCATTTTGTCAGGATCATGATGCACTTCTCGGAATAAATGCCAGCGGATTTGTAGATGTTGACGGCGTGGGAAGCGGCGGCGAAGTAAAGGGGTGTCTGGTAATTGATGGTGTGGATTACGGGAAACACCAAAATGACGCAGATTGGAAATACTTTGGTTTTAAAAATGATAATCGGATGTATATTACAAATTATACCCAGGGAATAGAAAAGGATTACCGTTTTGCAATGGAATTTTTCCCTGCACTTATCGTAAACGGGAAGAGTGTGGTGGATGGTACCTACGGAATGGGAATTCAGCCGCGTTCTGCCTTTGGACAGACAAAGAATGGAGACGTCCTCATGCTTGTAGTGGACGGGAGACAGCCGGGATACAGTCTTGGCTGTACTGTTGACGATTGTACGAAGGTTCTGCTTCGGTATCAGGCATATCATGCCATGAATCTGGATGGCGGAAGTTCTTCGGTCATGTATTATGATGGAAACTTCATTACAAAGTCTTCCAGTGTAACAGGAAGAGGACGCTATATGCCGGATGCGTTTTTGGTGAAAAGATCATCTAACGTTTCCGTAATGGATGCACAGCCGGCGTCCGAATAAGTCAATGTAATAAGGACGATTCCGGTGTTCTTTAATGGGGTTGCCACACGAATTATTTCGTGTGACAGCCCCATTATTTTTGGTGACAGGAAAGAGAGGTTCACAATTAGTTATTTCTGATTAATTCTGTGCAATCCCATTAATGTATAGTGTAAATCCGTTTGTATCAATCTGATTCATATCTCCGTCCAAAGATGTGATATAGCTGTCAGCAGTCAGTTTCCATTTACAGGTATCATCCATAGTGACGGTAACCGTTCCGTCTTCCTGCTCTTCATTGATACTGCCTTCAAAATAACTGTTTTCGGAAAGTGTAAGCGAGAGAGAAGAAATGTCATCCACAATGATCTTTCCATTTAATTGCTGGTTTGCAGCATTGAATTTCATGTCCGCTCCGTTGCTTCCGGCAGTGCCCCATCCTCTGGAACTGTTGTTTCCGGATACCCGAAGTAAGACATCGTTTGCTAAAGTAAGAGCAACGTTGTTTAAGTTGAGGACAGAGGTCGTGTTGGTGGAGTAGATCAAATCTCCGTTCAAACCGGTGATACTTCCTCCGTTTATAGTGAGCGTGCCTTCTCCTTCGTCCGCATCTCCGGACATACTCTGATAGATCATGATGGTCTGAAGATTCTCGTTGTCATCTCCCTGATAGGTACCCTGCATATTTCCGGTCAGGTCACAATTGTTTAATGTGACGGAATTCTTTCCTTCAATCACGACGCCTTCGGACGAGGTTGCATTTAATGTAGCATCGGAAACCGTGATGTCAGCAGTGGAGTAGATCGCCGGAGAACCGGTTCCGTTTGTCGTATAGGTTCCTTTGGATACTGTAAGATTTCCACCGCCGCGGTCACTTCGAATGGCAGCGGAGGAATTTCCACTGGTCGTAATATTCAGATTGGAAGCGGTGAGCGTTGCGCCACCTGTTACGTCCAATCCGCCGGAGTTGTCAGCAAAAGTCGTGATACTGCTGTTACTTATGGTTACATCCGTATCGCTCCCGTAAGCGAAGATTCCGTTTGCCCCCTTTGCATCAGTTGAGATGACGGAGTCAGTAATGGTCGTGTTTGCACCATCCAGACTTAGAATTCCCGCATTCAATCCATAGAAATCGCTGCTTTCCGAACTGCTGGTATCTCCGGTTTTGCTTACGGAGAGGGAGGTTCCGCTGTATGTTACGGCCCCCTCTATCCGAAGTGCATTTTCGTCCTCATTTTGGGAAGAGTAGGTTTGATCGGTTTCCTCCGTATTTGCTGTGATGGTGGTGGCTCCGGTTCCGGTATCAACTGTGCCGCCATTCATTCCACCCGGACCTTCGGGTGAATGGTTCTGGTCGAAATCATCTGTCTGACCGTCCCCCGGTCTTTGCCCATCCCGGTTTTGCATATCCGACCGTTCCACGGAAGTAAGGGTGTTGTTGTCGCCAAATGTGACGGACAGGAAAGTTCCCTCGGTAATGTCTGAAAGTGTGATATCCTTTAAGACGGATTCATCGGTAATCGTGATGATCACGGTCTCAAATTGCCGGTTGTCTGTGTCCGGTCTTTCAGGAGGCGTCTGCCCGGAATCGGCATTCGGAGCGTCATTATTTTGTCCGTCCTGATCCGGTCTTTCAGGAGGCGTCTGCCCGGAATCGGCATTCGGAGCGTCATTATTTTGTCCGTCATGATCCGGTCTTTCAGGAGGCGTCTGTCCGGAATCGGCATTCGGAGCGTCATTATTTTGTCCGTCCTGATCCGGTCTTTCAGGAGGCGTCTGCCCGGAACCGGCATTCGGAGCGTCATTATTTTGTCCGTCCTGATCCGGTCTTTCAGGAGGCGTCTGTCCGGAATCGGCATTCGGAGCGTCATTATTTTGCTCGCCCTGATCCGGTCTTTCAGGAGGCATCTGCCCGGATTCTTCGCTCCCGGCTGCTTCATTTTGAAAATCGGTTGGCGGGGTGCCGTTCGGGTCTTCCCTCATCCTGTCTCCGTCGGGCATAAGGGCAAGGGTGATCTCATTATCGTTTACGGCAGTTACCCTTCCGAATATGGTAGAGTTACTGTAATCCGATGAGTTTTCAGTTTCGGAATCCGTCTGGTTCAATGTTTTTGTAGTTACATTTGAAGAAGAGGCAGATCCACCGGCACATCCGCTTAAAATGGAACTTACAAGCATTGCGGCAGTTATAAATGCGGTTAATCCTTTATCAGTATTCATAAGACAGTCTCCTTTCTGTTTTTCTTTGCAAAATTTTTTTCGTGGTTGCATAAAATAGTATGAGTGCAGCTGAAACTTTGCAATAGGGAATTATTTTGTTTACACGATTATCATACGGTAGAAATCTTAAAATAAAATTGAAAAAGTGTGTTTGAATTGTGGAGTTTCGATATTTTTATAATTGCGTATGCAATCGATCATTTATTTGAAGTAAATGTAAGGGCAGGAAGGAAAATGGTTATGAGACGGAGCAGATCAGTCGGACGGGGATTGAATCGAAATAAAATATGGCGTTTAGCAATTGTTGTTATGTTATTTTTCTATATGGTTTGCGGCAATCTGACGGATGCTTTTATCTCATCGGGTATCTTTCCCAACGTGATAAAAAGAGCGGAGGCGGCGGGTAAGTATAATGAAAATCTTATTATTGCACTGGATCCGGGACATGGTGGTGCGGAGAACGGTGCGTATTATTATGGCATTAAGGAAAAAGATGCCAATCTGAAGATGGCCAATCTGGTAAAGAAAGAGTTGGAACGGTATGACGGAGTGACCGTTGTGCTCACAAGAACAGGGGATGAGACGGTTAGCCTGTCCGAGCGTGCCGACAGAGCTTATCGGGCAAAGGCAGATATCCTGATCAGTCTTCATTTCAATGCCGGCGTATCCGGTCGATCAAAGGGAGCGTCGGTCTATATCAGTACAGGAGAACGTTATCGACAAAAGCTTCGGGATATGGCGGATCACCTGCTTGGAGAATTTGAGGCATTGGGACTTGACAATGCCGGAACCTTTGCCAGAGTGACCCAGATGGGAGGAAGAAGAGAGGATGGAACCTTTGACGATTATTATGGTATCTTGCGAAACGCTTATAACAACGGAATGCCATCCATGATCATTGAACACTGCTATATGGATCATGAAGAAGACAGATTATTTCTTCAATCTGAAGAAGGATTTCGGAAACTGGCAAAAGCGGATGCCAACGGAATCGTATCGTATTACGGTCTGACCGGAAAAGACGGAACGGTACCGGAGCCGAAACATGCAAAGGTGTACGGGGAAACCACAAAGGGAGTAAAAGAGAATTCCTTTGCCGCACCTAAGGTGACGGGAATCCGGTTGATGGAGTATGACGGAACAACTCCGGGGCTTGCGACCTATGAAGTGAATGTGGAGGATGAGATCGGAATCTCTTCCCTATATCTGGTCTATAAAAATGAATATGGAGATACTGCTACGATTACCTTCAAAACGCCGGACAGTCTGAAGACAGGAACTTATCAGCTAACCGGTTATGTGACAGAGTATCTTGCCATAGGCTCCTATACATTATCTTATATCGGAGCCTATAACGAGGCAGGGTATGATGTCGGATACAATTATGCGGATGGTGCTATGGTCGGGTTTGGAAAGTGTGACTGGCAAAATACATTTTCCTATCAGGGAGAAGCGAATCTTTATGTACAGCAGGAGAGAAGAATATCGACGGCTCACGCAAAACGGATGGATTACGGGATTTTTATCGGACTTCGGGATAAGAGAAACCGCAGTTCCATGCGAATCGTATCCTGTTTCGCGTTACAATTCGGCCATTGACCAATACACTGGCAACGTCCGGCTTAACTAAATGACATTGCCCCTGAACTGAAACTGTTTCACAAAACTCTCGAAATAATCACGCAGAACCCGTTGACAGGTTTCGAAAAAAAGGATAGTATGTTGTAGGTGTCAAAAGTGTGCAATGCATTGGAAGAACACAAAATAGTTTGACTTTATGACACGTAGGAACATGAGGAATGTGCATGAGGCAATGCAATTTCCGCCGTATGCAGACGCATAGGATATGAGGAGATTTACATGAGCGAGATATTTGACAACAATTATGAAGAGGACGCATTACATGAAGAATGCGGTGTGTTTGGTGTGTATGATTTTGATGGAAATGATGTAGCACATACCATTTATTATGGTTTGTTTGCACTCCAACACAGGGGACAGGAGAGTTGTGGAATTGCCGTATCCGATACCCAAGGGCCCAAGGGAAAGGTGTTATCGGCAAAGGGAATGGGACTTGTAAATGAAGTCTTCACGTCAGAGGATCTGGACAAATTACAGGGTAATATCGGGGTCGGACATGTCCGTTATTCAACAGCGGGAGCTTCCACGAGAGAAAATGCGCAACCTTTGGTTTTAAACTATGTCAAGGGTACATTGGGACTGGCTCACAATGGTAATCTGGTCAATGCACCGGAGCTTCGCAGAGAATTGGAACTTTCAGGGGCGATTTTTCAGACGACAATCGATTCGGAAGTGATCGCATATCACATTGCAAGAGAGCGTGTCAATACGTCAACAGTAGAGGAGGCAGTGCTTAGGGCACTTCGCAAGGTAAAAGGCTCCTACTCCCTTATCGTGATGAGTCCGCGTAAGCTGATTGGGGCAAGAGATCCGTTCGGGTTCCGTCCGCTTTGCATCGGAAAGCGGAATAATGCCTATATTCTCGCATCGGAGAGCTGTGCGCTGGATACGATCGGTGCAGAGTTTGTCCGTGATGTGGAACCGGGAGAAATGGTGACGATCACACCGGAGAATGGAATTGTCTCATATAAAGATATGTGCCAGGAAAAGCACGCCAGATGTATTTTCGAATATATTTATTTTGCCAGACCGGACAGTGTGTTTGACAAAATGAGCGTATATGATTCCCGTATCATTGCGGGACGATGCCTTGCAAAGGATTCCCCGGTGGAGGCAGACCTTGTGGTCGGTGTTCCGGAATCCGGCAATGCGGCAGCCCTCGGATATTCTCTGGAATCGGGAATTCCATACGGAACTGCATTTGTAAAGAACGGATATGTGGGAAGAACCTTTATCAAACCGAAGCAAAGTCAGAGAGAATCCAGTGTACAGGTAAAACTGAATGTATTGAAGGATGCGGTCAAAGGAAAGCGCGTGATCATGATTGATGATTCCATAGTAAGAGGAACCACGTCAGACCGGATCGTAGGCATGTTAAAGGATGCAGGGGCAACGGAGGTACATGTCCGTATTTCTTCTCCACCATTTTTACATCCGTGCTATTTCGGAACGGATATTCCGAGTGAGGATCAGTTGATCGCACACAATCGTTCTGTGGATGAGATTTGCAAGATAATCGGTGCGGATTCCCTGGGATATCTTCGGATTGAACGGTTGAAAGAATTGACAGCCGGCAGACAATATTGTGACGGATGCTTTAGTGATAATTATCCGATTGAACCGCCGAAGGAAGATATTCGCGGAGAACATGATACGACCGTGCGGGTGAATACTGTGAAAGAATGAGAGACAAGGATTTTATGGCTTGCTCAATTTTATAAGATGAAAATCACTTAAAATATGATACAAGATGTAGAAAATAGTAGGAATTGAAAAACAGGAGGATAAGAATGAAAGAAAAGTATGTCAGCCCTTTATCAGAACGCTATGCCAGCAAGGAGATGCAGTATATCTTTTCGCCGGATATGAAGTTCAAAACATGGAGAAAATTATGGATCGCGCTTGCAGAGACGGAGTATGAACTGGGACTTTCCGAAAATGGGAAACCGGTCATTACTTTGGAACAGATTGAAGAACTGAAGGCCTTTCAGAATGATATCAACTATGATGTGGCAAAGAAGAGAGAAAAACTGGTTCGTCATGATGTAATGAGTCATGTATATGCGTATGGTAAGCAGTGTCCGGAAGCAGCAGGTATCATCCATCTCGGAGCTACAAGTTGTTATGTTGGCGATAATACCGATGTCATCATCATGACAGAAGCGATGAAACTGGTGCGCAAGAAGTTATTAAATGTCATCAATGAGCTTTCCAAATTTGCCATGAAATATAAAGATCTGCCGACACTGGCGTTTACACATTTCCAGCCGGCACAGCCGACAACGGTCGGGAAGAGAGCAACCCTCTGGCTGGAGGAACTGATGTTGGATCTGTCCGATCTGGAATACATGATCAGCCAGCAGAAACTGCTCGGCTCAAAGGGTACCACCGGTACACAGGCAAGTTTCCTGGAATTGTTTAACGGAGATCACGAGACCATCCGAAAGATTGACGGAATGATCGCAGAGAAGATGGGATTTAAGGAGTGCTATCCGGTATCCGGACAGACCTATTCCCGTAAAGTGGATTCCAGAATTTTGAACGTGCTTTCCGGCATAGCACAGAGTGCGCATAAGTTCTCCAATGATATTCGTTTGCTGCAGCATTTGAAAGAAATTGAGGAACCGTTTGAGAAGAATCAGATCGGATCTTCTGCCATGGCATATAAGAGAAATCCGATGCGTTCCGAGCGAATCGCTTCCCTTGCCAACTATGTGATGGTGGATGCGCTCAACCCGGCAATCACATCCGCAACCCAGTGGTTCGAGAGAACACTCGATGATTCTGCCAATAAGAGAATTTCCGTTCCGGAAGCCTTCCTTGCGATTGACGGTATTCTGGATCTGTATCTGAATGTAGTAGACGGTCTGGTGGTATATGACAAGGTGATCTATCAGCATTTCATGAAAGAGATTCCGTTCATGGCAACCGAGAACATCATGATGGATGCGGTTAAGCGCGGCGGCAATCGTCAGGAACTGCATGAGAGGATTCGTGAGCATTCCATGGCAGCGGGAGCTGTTGTGAAGCAGGAAGGAAAAGAGAATGATCTGGTGGATCG
>CAJOMI010000044.1 GCA_905235545.1 uncultured Lachnospiraceae bacterium
CTATATGTGAAAAAGAACAGGATGTAGATTTAGTGATGAGATCTTTATCAAATCTTAATTAAATAAAATATGCTCACGCTGATGAAGACTATAATAGAAAAGGGAAAGTAAATGCATATATTCCTTCATTTGACAAATACTATCCAATATATCACACCAATGAAATTGGTCATGAGAATATCAAATGGAGGAATTTATTTATGAAAGCAACAGGTATTGTAAGACGAATAGACGAACTTGGAAGAGTGGTAGTGCCAAAGGAGATCCGTAGGACGTTGAGAATCCGTGAGGGCGACCCGCTGGAAATCTTCACAGACAAGGATGGTGAGATCATTCTGAAAAAATACTCTCCTATTGGAGAACTCAGCGTGTTTGCCCAGGAGTATGTGGATGCGACAGCGCAGATTCTGGGCTGTCCGGTATGCGTTACGGATCGGGATCAGATCATTGCCGTATCCGGTGTGCCGAAAAAAGAACTGCTTGGAAAGCCTTTGCACAGGGAATTAGAGGCGGCGATCAATGACCGGGAAGCTATCATGGCGAGAAAAGGAGAGAAGAAATATATCCAGATTACGGGGGAAAATGATGACAAGTATGAGGGAGAGATTGTTCAGACGATCATCTGTGAGGGGGATGCCATCGGCTCTGTTATCATATTGAATAAAGATGGCAAAAACCCGCTTACGGAGACGGAACGGAAAGCAGCTGTAATCGCGGCAAATTTTCTGGGAAAACAGATGGAGGGATAATACACAAAAGCATGGCGCAATCTATGTATAAAACAACCAAAAAAAATTGGCGTTTTGAATAGTTTTTTGGGCATTATATTCTTGAAAATTCTACTATTTTATACAAAAAAAGGAATAATTTGGCGAATTGCTTGACAAACTACAGAGGAACAGGTATAACTACTACTAGGACTTGCCTATTCGTGAAAGGTGGGTTATCATTATCAATATACTATATAATATAAGAGGAGGATATGATCCAATGAACAAGACAGAGTTAGTAGCAACAATTGCTGAGAAAACAGAATTATCTAAGAAAGATGCAGAGAAGGCTTTGAAGGCTTTTACAGATGTTGTAGCTGAAGAGTTAGCAAAAGGCGAGAAAATTCAGTTAGTTGGTTTCGGTACATTCGAAGTTGCTGAGAGACCGGCAAGAGAGGGAAGAAATCCTAGAACCGGTGAGACAATGAAGATTGCCGCTTCTAAGACTCCTAAGTTTAAAGCAGGTAAGGCATTAAAGGATGTTATTAACAAATAATTGATAAACGATATTTTTTGGAAGGCTGTTGCGGACTGCAACAGCCTTTCTCAATTTCAGACATTTACGACGGAGACTTCTGCCAAAAGAGGAATGTGCCGTTGCATTTTGAAGAGGAGGAAATCATGCGATTAGATAAATATTTAAAGGTGTCCCGCCTGATCAAACGAAGAACTGTGGCAAATGATGCCTGTGATGCGGGAAGAGTGATGATCAACGGGAAGGTGGCTAAAGCGTCCACCGATGTAAAGGTCGGAGACCGTATTGATATTGAGTTTGGCAATAAGAATGTGTCCGTTGAAGTGACACAGATTGTCGAATCGACCAAAAAGGAAGACGCAAAAGAAATGTTCCGATATTTGTAAAGGAAAAGCACATTGCAGGCTCCATTTGCTCTCTTTGAGGTATTTTATAAAGTGCCACAGCATAGAATGAATCAAAAGGCAGAACATTAGAAGGTGGGTATATGGACGAGGTTCGGAATGTTAAAAATCATAAAGTCACACTGAATAACAGAGGAACCGGAGTGATAACCGGAGTAAATGCGGTCGTTTCCTTTGATCCGGCTGAAATATTATTGGAGACGGAACAGGGCGTTTTGCTGATCAAAGGTTCGGATCTGAATGTCACAAAACTGACACTGGAAAAGGGAGAGGTTGAGATTGACGGCAGAGTGGATTCCTTTACCTATTCCGACATGAAACCGAAAGACGAAAATGGTTTCTTTCATCGTATGTTTCAGTAGGTGGTCGCATGGCAACGTTGATTTATGATGAGGCAAGACTGTTTGGAATCTGTTTTTTATTAGGGGGAGCGCTGGCTTTTTTCTATGACTGTATTCGCATAGTCCGATTGCTCATTCGACACAAAGACTGGATCGTAGATTTGGAAGATCTGGGCTTTTGGCTGGTTACGGCATGGCTTGTATTTTGTACATTGTTTACGTATAATCGGGGAGCACTTCGGGGATATGCATTTTTCGGAATGTTTTTAGGCGTTGTGATATATGCGCTCACGCTTAGCAGAATGATTTTATTTGTTGTTGGAAAAATGATACCGTATTGGAAAAGAGGTTTGGAAATATTCCAAAAACCATTTCGTTTTTTTGAACAAAATGTGAAAAAAATATTGAAAAATTTTGTGACAGACGTTAAAATAGCTTTTAGGAGCAGATAAAAAGGGGTAGACAGGTGAGCGTATGAGGAGCAGAAGAAAAAAGAAAAGACAAAAAAAGGGATTGCCAATTATAATATTTGTGGTGATAGTCGTTTGCCTTTGCGTTGGGGTGAAGGTTCACTCTTTGAAAAAACAGAGTACAGAGCTGGCAGAGCGTCAGGAAGCACTTACCCGGCAGATTGAGAGTGAAGAAGAGAGAACGAAGGAATTGGAAGAAACCGATAAATATATGCAGACGAAGAAATTTGCAGAAGAGGTTGCAAAGGAGAAATTAGGACTTGTATATCCGGATGAGATTCTGATCGAACCGAATAATAAATAAATGGTTTATGCGAAGAATGTCGTGTATTGCGGACAGAGGTGTGTGAAAACGACAGAATAGGAAATAGAGGAATGGTATACTGAATTCCACTTTAAGAAAGTGGGAGGGGTATCTATGCAATATAAGATAGAAAAGATAGGGATACATATTCTGGCATTTATGATAGCGAGATGCCAGTTGTCAGGATTGTATCCCTTTGTTGTGCCCTTTTTTATGGGTGCATATATTCAGAAGAAGAGTTCCTTTGGATTGTTCGCAATGATGATGTGCGGTATTCTGAGTATGGGAGATGTCTATGCGCTGATCCGATATGCGGGGCTTTTATTCTTTTTGATGATTATATTTTGCAGAACAGACCTCAAAGACAATATTCAAATTGCATTGATCGCAGGTGTTGTACTCTGTGCGGTCAGTATGCCCTATCAGTATCTGGTTACAGGAAAGAAAATCAGTGTACTTTTTGCGGGATTGGAAGGGGTTCTGGCATTTTGTTTTACCTTAATCTTTGAACAGGGATTTGCAGCGATTCGTGTGGGTACAAGCCGTATGTATGCGAAAAATGAACGGTTTGTCGGTGTTTTTGCGCTTATGACCGTGGCTTTGTTTGGATGTCCGGATTTGAGAACACCTTTTTTTCTGTTATTTGTTATATGTGGGTATTTGTTATTATATCAGACCTATCGGTTTGAGGATGGGATCGGAATTGCAACCGGAAGTGTTACCGGACTTGTACTGGCCGTTCGCACGGGTAACATAGCCTATCTTGCGGTGATGATCCTGCTTTCCGCGTTGATTGTCATTTTACGGGGATTGGGAAAGATTGGCGTGATGTTATCTTTTTTAGCGGGGATTATTCTGCTTGGCTCCTTTTACGAACCCGGTCTTTTATCGGCGAATATGCTGATCAGTACACTGATGGTTTTGATCGCATTTCTTTTGACACCACGGAAATGGATGAAAAAGACATCGCAGATCAGAGAGGGGATGACCGGTCTTTCGCAGGACATTCTCATTCAGGAAGTGACAAGGAACCGGATTCAGAGTTTTGGACAAGCTTTTTTGTCGATGGAAGAAATGCTGCAACAGCACGAACAGAAACGAAGAGACGAGATACCGAATGGAATCAGCAATATGTATCTGAGCGGAGATGGCATTTCTTTGCTCAATGCAGTGGAATCCCAGAGCAACCGCTTATCAGAGATGAGAAGAAATTTCATTCGACAAATCGGACAGATTGGAGAGATTATCACATCGTTTCAAGGAGAATTGTCGGAGGAGGCTGTCAGGGGAGATTTCTTTGAGGTACGGATCAGAGAGAGACTGGGAAGTATTGGGATTACAGTAACCAAAGCTGTTCCGATAAGGGATCATAACGGCCGTTTGCAAATTTATATCCGTTGTTATACGGACCGGGAAAAGACAGTGACCGGCAAGATGCTGGCAGAGCGAATTGGAAAGGTAGCACGCACCCGGGTTTTGTGCGTGAACCGTGGGGAAGATGTGGTTGGGAAAGAAGAATCGAGTTTTTCTTTTGTGGAAGAGGGACGGTATATGTTGACGACCGGTGTGGTGCAGAGAAACCGGACGGGAGAGCTTCTTTGCGGGGACAACTTTTCCATCACAAAGCTGGATACGCAAAAGGCGGTATTCATGTTGTCGGACGGAATGGGAAGCGGAGAATCTGCCAATAATAAGAGCGTGGAGATCGTAGAACTGTTGGAACAGTTTTTGTCGGCGGGATTTCGAAGAGAAATGGCATTGGAGCTTCTCAATTCCTTCGTCAGTTTTCTGACGGATGAGAATGCCGGATCGACAGTGGATCTTATGGTGATGGACTTATACACCGGAGAGGCAGATTTTGTAAAACTTGGTGCGTCTGCAACTTTTATCAGTCGAAAGGATGAGGTGGAGTGTATTCGCTCTACATCACTTCCGGTGGGAGTTCTGGAACAGATTGAATTTGACACATGTGAGAGGAAGCTATATGATGGAGATATTATTGTTATGGTCAGTGACGGCGTGATGGATGGTATTCTTTTTGAAAATAAGGAAAAATATCTGGCGGATTTGATCGCGTCCATAGATACCAACAATGTACAGACCATTGCGGAAACCATTATGGAAGACATCGAGGGGATGCAGCGAAAAGGATTGCGGGATGACAGCACGATTCTTGTGGTCGGCATCTGGGAACGATAAAGAAGAGAAAGGAATGCATAAGAGAATGCTTGAAAAAGTACGAAAGTATATGGAATTGCATCATATGATAGATAGAGGAGACCGGATTGTTATGGGTGTGTCCGGAGGGGCAGACTCTGTGGCATTGTTTCTTTTGTTAAATGCGTTAAAACAGGAATATGACCTGCGATTATTTGCCGTGCATGTGAATCATGGGATTCGGGAAGACGCAGGGGAAGATGAAACCTATGTAAAAAGATTATGCGAATCGTATCAGGTTCCATGCTACGTTTTTAAAGCGGATATTCCTTCGATGGCAAAGGAAAACGGTATGTCGGAAGAGGAAATGGGAAGAGCGTACCGATATGAGCAGTTTATGAAAGTAATGGAAAAGGAACAGGCGAATAAACTGGCAGTTGCACATCATATGGACGATCAGGCCGAGACGCTTCTGTTTCATCTGATAAGAGGAACGGATCTTGCCGGTATGGCCGGCATGCGACCGGTCAGTGATTCGAAGAAACTGATCCGTCCGCTTTTGGGATGCCGGAAAGAGGAATTGGTCAGGTGGCTTGATGAACAGAATTTGAATTGGCGGGAAGATTGCACGAATCAGGATAACCGTTATACAAGAAATAAGCTTCGAAATCTTGTGGTTCCGCAGCTTGAAGAAATCAATGCTGAAGCGGTCGGTCATATTGCCGGTTTTGCAGATCAGGCATTGGAGTATGAGGAATTTTTTCAATCCATTGTACAGGAATACCGGAAAGAACATGTGAAGGATTCGGATGGTTGCTGCGAGACCGGGAAAGAGGAACTTTTAAAACAGAAAAAGATTCTGGCGGAAGCGGTTATATACGATATGATCACAGGTGTCTGTGGCGTCAAAAAGAATATTACGAAAGAACATGTGGAGGCGGTATATGGTCTGCTGAAAAAACAGAGCGGAAAACGAATTGTTCTGCCGTATGAGACAGAAGCATATCTTTCCTATGACAGGCTTATGATTCGCAAAAAGCAGGAGGATAACCATAAAGGTGCAATGGATGCCGATATCGTTTTATGGGATAAAGAGAATGCACTCGGTCGGATGCTTTCGCATGACGAATCTGAAAACAAACAAAGTTTTGAATTGCCACAAGGAGGCAGGTTAATCTTCACTTTGAAAAATATGGGAAGAATGTCGGAAGAGCAGAAAAGAGAGATTCTTACAAAGGCAAGAAATTTAAAAAATGTGTATACGAAATACTTTAATTGTGATACAATAAAGGATACGTTGCATGTACGCTATCCACAGAAGGATGATACGATTGCGCTGGGGGAAGACGGAAGACGAAAAAAGGTCTCCAGATATTTTATAGATCGGAAGATTCCGGCTGAGGAACGAAAAGGTCGGATATTGATCGCAAGAGGGCATGAGGTTTTGTGGATACCGGGGGAACGCAGATGTGAAACCTACCGAATATATGATGACACAAAATATGTGTTAGAACTTACATATGAAGGAGAAGAGAATGAACTACCATATTGAAGAAATGATCTCCGCTAAGGAGATACAGGAAAGAATTACGGAACTCGCAAATCGGATCAATGTGGATTATGTGGGAAAAGAACTGCATGTGATTTCAATATTGAAGGGCAGTGTGTTTTTTGCATGTGAACTTTTGAAACAGATTACGGTTCCTGTTACCATGGATTTTATGCAGGTATCTTCCTATGGAAATAATATGGTTTCTAACGGAGAGATCACTGTGCTGAAAGATCTTGATGAGGAAATTTCAGGAAAGGATATTCTGATCATAGAGGATATCATTGATACAGGAAATACCTTGTATCATTTGCGCAAATTACTTCTCACAAGGAATCCGCAAAGCCTTAAGATCATCACATTGTTAGATAAGACAGATTGCAGAACGGTGGAAATTGTACCGGATTATTGCGGTTTCCAAATACCGGATAAATTTGTAGTGGGATTTGGCCTGGATTATGCACAAAAGCACAGAAATCTTCCATACATTGGAGCGATAATACAGGATTAAGAAGGAGATAAATTAGAAATGAATAAGAGGTTGAAAAGAAGTCTGATTTCCTATTTCTTTTTTTTCATCTTGATATTGGGTGTTTTGTATCTGATTCAAATGGGAAATCAAAATGTTAATTTGCAGTATACGGAAAAGCAATTCGCTGAGGATATGAAGAATGGTGAAGTGATATCCGTTGGCGTGCAACAGAATGCAGAGATTCCTACCGGTACGGTTGATCTGAAACGAAAGACAAAAGGGGACGTTCGCTTTTATATAGCGGATGTGAAGGAGTTTCAGGATCTATATCAGCAATTGGTCGACCAATATAAGCTTTCAGTTACCTATCAGATGACGGATGTGGTGCGACCGGGATTATTGGAAAAAATGCTTCCATATTTGATTGGTGCCGTTGCGTTCATTATTTTAATGATGATGATTACGGGAATCCAGGGAGCAGGCAATAATGGGGCTATGACAAATTTTGGAAAGAGCAAAGCCCGTATGACATCGGAAGAAGAGAACAAGATAACATTTGAAGATGTCGCCGGCCTTAAGGAAGAGAAAGAAGATTTGGAAGAAGTGGTGGATTTCCTGAAAAATCCGGTCAAATATGTGGAGCTGGGAGCAAGAATTCCAAAGGGGATTTTGCTGGTCGGGCCTCCCGGAACCGGTAAGACACTGCTTGCCAAAGCAGTTGCGGGAGAGGCACATGTTCCGTTCTTTACAATATCCGGTTCGGATTTCGTAGAGATGTTTGTCGGTGTCGGAGCATCCAGAGTGAGAGATCTGTTTGCTGAGGCAAAGAGAAATGCGCCATGTATCATTTTTATCGATGAGATTGACGCAGTGGCAAGAAGAAGAGGAAGCGGTCTTGGCGGCGGACATGATGAGAGAGAACAGACCCTCAATCAAATGCTTGTTGAGATGGATGGATTTAATGTAAATGAAGGCATTATTGTTATGGCGGCAACGAACCGTGTGGATATTTTGGATCCGGCTATTCTTCGACCGGGGCGTTTCGACCGGAAGGTGGCTGTTGGCGGACCGGACGTGAAGGGAAGAGAAGACATTCTGAAAATTCACACACGTAACAAACATCTGGGTGATGATGTGGACCTTGCGGAAATTGCCAGAACAACGTCGGGATTCGTGGGAGCGGATCTGGAGAATCTGATGAACGAATCGGCAATTAATGCGGCAAAAGAAAATCGTAAATTTATTGAAAAAGAAGATGTGGATAAAGCGTTTATCAAGGTGGGAATCGGAACGGAGCGGAAGTCCAGACTGGTTCCGGAGAAAGAACGACGCATTACAGCCTATCATGAATCCGGTCATGCGATTTTGTTTCATTTGCTGGAAGGCGTGGGTCCGGTCTATACGGTATCGATCATTCCGACGGGTGTCGGTGCCGGCGGTTATACCATGCCACTTCCGGAGAATGACAATACGTTGATGACCAAAGGCAAGATGCTTCAGGATATCAAGGTCAGTCTTGGCGGGCGTATTGCGGAAGAAATGATTATGGATGATATTACTACCGGCGCTTCGCAGGATATCAAGCAGGCCACTGCAACTGCGAGAGCGATGGTGGTCAAGTACGGTATGTCGGATGAAATGGGACTGATCAATTATGAGACAGGCAATGAAGAGGAGACTTTTATCGGACGGGATATAGGACATCAGAGAATGCTGGGTGAGAAGACGGCATCCAGGATTGATGAAGAAGTAAAGCGTATCATTGATGAATGTTATGCCGATGCCAGAGCGATTCTGGAAGCGAATGAGTCCATTCTTCATAAGTGTGCAGAACGTCTTTTGGAAAAAGAGCGTATTGACCGAAAAGAGTTTGAATCTCTGTTTGAATAAGAGATGTAATAGTGCATTCGTGATTTTCCTTAAAATCTTACATTATACGAGGCAGAATTAAACAAAATAGACAAAATGGGGTATTTTTCCCTTTTTTAAAAAGGAACAAATTGGCTATTTGCACAAAAGAAAATGCAAAAAAAATAATTGTTTGTGAACACTTTTGAAGCGAAATACGTATAATAATACTTGTAACCCCCCAATACATTATATAGTTTTTTTGCTACACCCCATAAGTAACAAAAAAATACCTTCTCCAGAAAAGGACAGTTGGCTGTCCTTTTCACGTGGTTATTGATATATTTTATAGATTACGGTAAAATAATAATATATGAAAATATCCCAATATAAGTGGAGGATGCCATGAGCAGTTTATTTCATAATTTGACCAAAGCGCAGAAAGTACAGAATTATGTTTTTGATAATAAACCCGCAATCCGGACGGATTTCCTGTTTTCCGATGGAACGGCAGATTTTCGGAAGCCGACGGAACCGATGCCGGGAGATGATGTGATGATCCGGTTTCGAGCTGCAAAGCGGAATCTCGATCATGTATATCTGATCTGTGATGGAGAGCGCTATGATATGGAAGTAGCAGAATCGGATCCGACATTTGATTACTACGAAGCAACATTAGCCTGTATCGGAGATGAAAAACTGGAATATTATTTTGAGGTTCTCTCAGGGAATGCCAGATGTTATTATAATCGGATCGGGACACAGATTGAACTTAATCCGAATTATAATTTTGAAATCGTGCCGGGATTTAAGACACCGGATTGGGCAAAGGGAGCCGTCATTTACCAGATTTATATCGATCGCTTCTGCAACGGGGATATGGAAAATGATGTCTTAGACAATGAATATTGTTATATAGGAGAACCGGTGAAACATATCAAAGATTGGGATGCATATCCCAATACTATGGATGTTCGCAATTTTTATGGAGGGGATCTGCAGGGGATACTGAATAAGTTAGATTACCTACAGGATCTCGGAGTTGAAGTGCTCTATTTGAATCCGATTTTTGTGTCTCCATCCAATCATAAATATGATACGCAGGATTATGATTATGTGGATCCGCATATCGGTCGGATTGTAAAGGATGGGGGAGAATGCCTGGCAGAGGGGGATCATGTAAATAAACATGCAACCCGATATATTAACAGAGTTGTGAATAAGGAAAATTTGGAGGCAAGTAATGAATTGTTTCGCTGCCTTGCGGAGGAAGTGCATCGCCGGGGGATGCGAATCGTATTGGACGGTGTGTTTAATCATTGCGGCTCTTTCAATAAATGGCTGGATCGTGAGTTGATCTATGAGAATCAGGAAGGATTTGAAGAAGGAGCATATCCGCAAAAGGATAGCCCGTATCATAAATTTTTCAAGTTTTATGATGAGAATGCATGGCCTTATAATGAAAGTTATGATGGATGGTGGGGACATGATACGCTTCCCAAACTGAATTATGAAGAATCCGAAGAGTTATATCAATATATATTGGATGTGGGGAAGAAATGGGTATCTCCTCCGTATAATGTGGATGGTTGGCGACTGGACGTGGCTGCGGATCTGGGCCATTCGGAAGAGTTCAACCATAAGTTCTGGAGAGATTTCCGAAACAGTGTGAAGGAGGCGAATCCGGATGCGATTATTCTTGCTGAGCACTATGGAGATCCCTATAACTGGCTGCAGGGGGATCAGTGGGATACCGTTATGAACTATGATGCATTTATGGAACCGATTACGTGGTTTTTGACAGGCATGGAGAAACATTCCGATGAATTCAGGGGTGACCTGCTGGGCAATCCGGATGCATTTATGGGTTCGTTGAAACATTATATGACACGATTTCATCAACAATCACTGGAAGTCGCAATGAATGAACTTTCCAATCATGACCACTCCCGTTTCCTGACACGTACGAACCGTACAATCGGCCGTACTCATACAATGGGATCGGAAGCGGCTAATCAAAATGTAAACAAAGGGGTTTTGAGAGAGGCGGTAGTGTTTCAGATGACATGGCCGGGAGCACCGACTATATATTATGGAGATGAAGCCGGTTTGTGCGGATGGACAGACCCCGATAATCGACGGACATTCCCGTGGTCTCATGAAGACAGGGATTTGATTTTGTTTCACCGGGATATAATCCGTATCCATAAGGAGAATGAGGTGTTAAAACGAGGCTCTGTTATGTTCTTGTACGGGGCATACAAAGTTGTGGCTTATGGAAGATTTAACCGCAGAGATAAGATTGTGGTTGTGCTCAATAATAATTATGAAGAAGTGGAAATACCGTTACAGGTGGACAAAATTGGATTGCAGGAGGGAGACGTTCTCAGACAGTTGATTCTAAGCAAAGAAGATTTTTATGAGATGGAACCCAAACGATACAAGGTACAGACTGGATTGCTGAAGATTAAAATGCCTCCGATTTCTGCGATTGTATTAAAAAAAGAAGATTGAGGGATTTATGCTTGCACAAATGAAAGGTGCGTAGTAAAATAAAATACGTACGGCAATACAACAAAAAAATAGACAGATGTTGTGAAACTGCCGAGGAAAGGAAGTTGTTGGAATGAGCAAGAATATCGATTGGTCGAATCTCGGATTTGCTTATATGGAGACAGAGAACAGATTTGTTTCAAACTATAAGGACGGCGCATGGGACGAAGGAGAGATCACGACGGATTCTACGGTAACGATCAGTGAGTGTGCCGGCGTATTGCAGTATGCACAGACATGTTTTGAGGGACTCAAGGCATATACGACAGAGGATGGTCGTGTCGTTTGCTTCCGCCCGGATCTCAACGCACAGAGAATGATTGACTCCTGCAAGAGATTGGAGATGCCTACTTTCCCTGAAGATCGTTTTGTAGATGCAGTTGTTAAGACGGTTCAGGCGAACATTGATTATGTTCCGCCGTATGGTTCCGGAGCAACTTTATATATCAGACCGTATATGTTTGGTACCAATCCGGTTATCGGTGTAAAGCCGGCAGACGAATATCAGTTCCGTATCTTTGTAACACCGGTTGGACCGTATTTCAAGGGTGGAGCTAAGCCGATTACGATTCGTGTATCGGATTTTGACCGTGCGGCACCGCATGGAACCGGACATATCAAGGCAGGTCTTAATTATGCGATGAGCCTGCATGCAATTGTGGATGCACATGAGCAAGGGTACTCTGAGAATATGTATTTAGACCCTGCAACCAGAACTAAGGTAGAGGAGACCGGTGGTGCAAACTTCATTTTCATCACAAAGGATGGTAAGTTTGTTACGCCGAAGTCTGACAGTATTTTACCGTCGATTACCCTTTGATGGTTGTAGCAGAGAAGTATTTGGGTCTTACCGTTGAACACAGAGAAGTAGAATTTGAAGAACTCAAGGATTTTGCAGAGTGTGGACTTTGCGGAACGGCAGCCGTTATCTCACCGGTCGGTAAGATTGTAGATCACGGCAAAGAGATTGTATTCCCAAGCGGTATGGAGGAGATGGGCCCTGTGACCAAGAAGTTATATGATACGCTGACCGGAATTCAGATGGGACGCATTGAGGCACCGGAAGGCTGGATTAAAACAATTCAGTAGATGCGAAACCGTTTGGATTGATGTAAGAGATGCGTTACAGATAAACCCCGGCATGGTGAGTGTGCCGGGGTTTTTACTTGCCAAAATGGATGCCATAAGCATTCTTGAACTTTTGAGGAGGATATTATGAAAGTAATTGACATGCACTGCGATACGATCAGCGAAATCCTTTCTGGAAGAGAACACGGAAAAGAGATGACAATTCGGAAGAATGACCGAATGGTGGATTTGGAAAAAATGAAACAGGGCAGTTATTCGGTACAGAATTTTGCACTTTTTGTGGAGATGAAAGAGGGAGAAAGTCCTTATCGAAGAGTGAATCAGTTGCTGGATGTGTTCAGGGAAGAGATGCATTGTAATCGGGATCGGATTCGTCAGGTATATACTACTTCAGATATTTTGCAAAATGAGGCAGCGGGAAGACTATCTGCATTGCTTACGGTGGAAGAAGGCGGAGTTTGTGAGGGAAAACTGGAGAATCTTTATGCCCTTTACGAGCAGGGGGTTCGGATGATGACACTCACATGGAATTTTCCCAATGCACTGGGATATCCAAATTTCAATTCAAAGAGAGACTATTATACGCCGAATGTTGAGGATGGACTTACCGAACTCGGCTTCCGGTTTGTGGAGGAGATGGAACGGATCGGTATGATCATTGATGTATCGCATTTGTCGGATGCCGGGTTCTATGATGTGCTTCGTGTGACGAAGCGTCCGTTTGTAGCCAGCCATTCCAATGCAAGGGCAGTTTGCCCGTGTGTGCGGAATATGACGGATGATATGATCCGCAAACTGGCAGAGCGGGGAGGAGTGATCGGACTCAATTACTGTGTGGATTTTTTGCGTGATTCTGCAAAGCATGAAAGTGACAAACAGTCCGGTCAGACAGAAAAGTGTTTGAAGGGTGGAATCAACCTGGAGGATCAGGAATTACAGGGTTTTGGCAGAAGACCGAAAGAAGGGTACGCAAGTCTTGAGGATATTGCAAAGCATGCCAGACATATGGCACAGGTCGGGGGAATCGAATGCGTTGGGCTTGGAAGTGATTTTGACGGGATTCCGACAAACCCGGAACTTACGGGGGCAGATGAGATTCCGAAGCTTGCTGCAGCCCTTGCAAAGGAAGGATTTCATGAGAGTGAGATCGATCAGATCTTATATGGGAATGTGTTCCGTTTGTATCGGGAGATTTTGGGATAAGCGGAAATTCTGCTTTTAGGGCACAATCACCTATTGCTTTTTATAACAGATGAGGAGAATAAACATGCAAAAAAAGTACATATTTTTGGATATCGACGGAACATTAGTAGGGAAAGACGGAGATGTTCCTTTAAGTGCAAGAAAGGCAATCCGGGAGGCGAGACAGAACGGACATAAGGTTTTTATTGCAACCGGGCGTAGCCGATGTCAAATTCCTGAGTATCTTGTGGCTGTCGGATTGGATGGCATTGTCGCTTCTGCGGGAGCTTATGTGGAGTTGGATGGGAAAATGATCTGGCATCGCCCGATGACGGAACGAATGAACATGGAATTGCTCTCTTATCTGAATGACAAACAGATGGAAATCATGGTGGAGACAAATGACAAATTATTGGTCAATGCGGGAGGCAGGAAAACATCGTATGCATATATCAGGGAATGTAAAGAAAACCATATTCCCTATAACAAAGCATTTTATGATTTGATTGAACCGTTAGAAGGGATAGAGAATCCGGCTAAGCTTGCGATCAACAAGATTTTATATGTCAATTCTCCTTATGATAATGCGATGATTCGACAGGATTTGGCAGAACGTTATACCGTTGTGGAATGTTCACTTGAACTAACGGGAAACAGTGGTGAGATTTCGGAAAAGGGAATGCATAAGGGAAAGGGAATCGGTATGGTGATTGAGTATCTGGGTGCTGATATGGAGGATACAATCGCTATCGGAGACGGAGAGAATGATATGGAAATGTTGCAGGCGGCGTATGTTGGAATTGCCATGGGAAATGCGAATCCACAGCTCAAAAAAATAGCAGACTATGTGACAACGGATGTGCAGGAGGATGGACTTAAGAATGCATTTGTACAGTATCATCTGATATAGAGACAGAGGCTTGCATATTAATGTCCTTTGTTTATGCCGGACGTTGCCGGACATGCTTTATGTTTTCCATTTCGGGCACGCTTTCGCTTAACTTTAAACGCAACGGTACTAAACTCATGACTCCTATGGTCGTCATTCGTTAAGTGCCGGCGTTTGCCCCTACATGGTAAGACATAAAGCATGTCCGGCAACTGTGTACTGGTAAATTTTAAGCAAAGGACATTTTTAACTCAGTCGGAGAAATCTCCCACCTCTAAGCGATAGCGAGATCCGGAAATGAGAAAGTCCTGTAATCCTACTTTACAAATAGGAAATAAACTGTTATAATGCTTTTTGATGGATAGTTAGAATTCATATACTATTTATATATAAATTTGAAAAATGCCCCATTTGGGGCTTGATTTTTTCGCTATTTTCATATTAAATAGATATATAAACTAGACATAATATTATAAGAGAAACCAGGAGGGATCAGATTGAAGATATCAACGAAAGGAAGATATGCTCTTATTCTTATGCTCGATCTGGCAACCTACAATACAGGTGAACCCGTTCGACTGAAAGATGTGGCGAAGAGACAACAAATATCAGAGAAGTACATGGAGCAGATTATTGCAATCTTAAATCGTGCCGGGTTTGTGAAGAGTATTCGTGGACCGCAAGGAGGCTATATGCTTAAGAATAAGCCGGAAGAATATACGGTTGGTATGATTTTAAGACAGACGGAAGGAAGTCTGGATCCGGTGAATGTGGAGGAAACCAGTGATCAGGAGAGAGAATCCGTGACGAGCAGAGTATGGGAACAGCTCGCGGATGCGATTAACGATATTGTAGATAACATCACATTAAAAGATCTGGTAGAGTGGCAGGCGGAACAATATAATCACTATATTATATGACGGAAATATTATAAAACGGAGTACATTTGCGTGCTTAAAAGAGTTATTTTCTGCGTGATATATCAATGCTGGCTAGCTATAGGCATTCCCTATAGCTAGCCATTTGATTTTTGAAGTAGACAAGAAGGAGATAACGTGTTATCATTTCCTTGTAATCAGATAGGAAAAATGAAGAAAAGGAGTGGTTCCATGCGTTTAGTAAGATTTCAGAACCGCGTAGCACTCTATCATTCGATGTGTTGCGTCAGATAAGGTATGATATGGATGAGAGATGCGTGAGGGATAAGATCATTCGCCATCTCTGAGCAAAAGGGAATTTGTTATTCAAAAAAAAATATAAGACAGCAGGACAGGACCTGCGGAAAGAGGTATGACAATGGCAAAGAAAACAAGAGCAGAGAGAAATTTGAAATTTGAAACATTACAGTTACACGTTGGACAGGAGAAAGCAGATCCGGTAACAGATGCGAGAGCTGTTCCGATTTATCAGACATCTTCTTATGTGTTCCACAACAGTGAGCATGCAGCAGACCGGTTTGGTCTTAGAGATGCCGGTAACATTTACGGAAGATTGACAAATCCGACTGAGGATGTATTTGAACAGAGAATTGCAGCTTTAGAGGGTGGTGTGGCAGCACTTGCGGTTGCTTCCGGTGCAGCAGCTATTTCATATACGATTGAGAATCTGGCACAGAACGGCGATCACATTGTATCAGCAAAGAATATTTACGGTGGTACATTTAACCTGTTAGCACATACACTTCCTTCATACGGAATCAACACAACTTTTGTGGATCCATTTAATTATGATGAAATCAAAAATGCAATTCAGGAGAACACAAAGGCCGTATTTATCGAGACTTTGGGCAATCCGAATTCCGATGTAGTAGATATTGAGAAGATTGCACAGATTGCTCACGCACATAAGATTCCGTTGGTAGTGGACAATACATTTGCAACTCCTTATCTGGTTCGCCCGATTGAGTACGGTGCAGATATCGTTGTACATTCAGCAACCAAGTTCATCGGTGGACACGGAACGACCATCGGCGGCGTGATCGTTGACAGCGGTAAGTTTGATTGGGAAGCAAGCGGTAAGTTCCCGTCATTGACAGAGCCGAATCCAAGTTATCATGGTATCAGCTTTACA
>CAJOMI010000045.1 GCA_905235545.1 uncultured Lachnospiraceae bacterium
TCTCGAGGAAGAAAAGAGAAAACTTGAAGAGCAACGTTGCGGAGAGGTAATTTCCAATGTTGTATCCATATTACAATTAAAAATTGGTAAAATAACGAATGGAACACTGCAAGAGGCAAATGGCAGCACCCTTTTAGATGGTAGTATGAAATCCATCAAGGATGGACAGTCTCTTCTGAAAAAGGGAAAGAGCGGATATCAAATGATTACGATTGCTAAGCTGGGACGTATCAATCTTTTGGACTTTCTGCTGGCAAGAACAAAGATGGGAATCGATGACATTCAGTATAGATTTACCCAGAAGAATGGGTTGATTACTGATGTTGCCAGAAAGGGTATGGATTTGTTTGAAAAGGTTTCATTGGATACCTTAAAGACGAAAGGAAATAATGAGCTTCCACCATTTGATCCTAATCTGCTTTATATGTTGGATTACAAGGCAATCGAGAATCTTGTAAATATGGATATAAAGAGTGCTGTTAAGAATATGGAAAAGATAACAACACAGGAAGAACTGGAGGGATTCAGAGAACGACTTACATATCTTCAAAGTGAGGCAAAGGAATATTATCAGCAGATAAAGAAGCTCAGAGCGAGCCAGAATATAAATGAACGTGCAGAGGGAGAACTGCTTGCCACAAATAGCTCTTACCGTATCCTGTGCTATCAAAGAGCTCTGCTGGAGCGTGCCGAAAAAGATAACGGAGTGGATATTGATAAGATATCATACCTAAAGAAGGATTATCTTGCGGCTCGCGAAGAAATCCATGCAGAGATAGAAAAAAAAATACAGGAGTATAAGAAAAACGAGGAAGAACATTGGAAGCAGATTGCCCAAAAGGAGATGGAGGAGCTTAAGAAAAAAGATCTGTTCGTTGAAGAGACAACAGGTACCAGCATAGGAAAGTCTGTCGCAACGAAGGATAAACGAGAAGACCATGTAACAAAGATTGATGATAAGTATTCAGCCTATCATATCATGACAAATGCTGAAGCAATCGAGTTGGAGAAAAAGAATGCAGCCAATAATGAAGATTCGGAGGCATACAAGACACTATATGGTGGAAAGCAGCAGTGGGATTCGGATAATAAAAAAACGAAATTTATAAGTTACAAGGATGCAAAAGCACCATATATCAGATCGGCGAACGGCTCTATTATCAATAAGTATCTTCGTGCTAAGCAGTCACAGGATTCGGATAAGGCGCTTCGTGAATTGTATGAGAAGCAAGTGAAGAATAAATTAAAGACCACAGCATCCTATGAGCAATGGATCGCAGAGGAAGAAAAGACCATTGAGACATTGGAAAATGCAACGAAGGGTAATGAACTTCCACAGGATACCAGACTCTTCCGTATGGTGGGGGGAGATTTTCTACAATATGCTTTGGGAATGACAGAAACTACAGATAACAAGAGTGCCGCAGGAGATGCGGATCAGATTGTCAAGTCCATTAACCAAAAGGCCGGTACGGTCATTAAGGATACCGGCTTTATGAGTACAGGATATAAGGTAGACCAGATGTTTACACGACTTCCTGTTATGCTGACCATGCTTGCGGACAAAGGAACAAAATGTATGGTTACGGGCAACATTGATGAGTCTGAGATTATATTCGGACAGAACACAAGATATATGATCTTAGGTGCTTATGCCCATGGGGAGAAGCCGAAGCAATTGCCTCTTTCGGCTTTAGAGGAGTCGTATAATACCAGTCTAATGACAAAGGCAAGCTATGACTTCAAAGGACTGGAGATCGTAGTTAAGATTTTGAAAGATGATAAACAATGATATGGATCAAATGACTAAAACTTGTTTATGGGAAAGGAGGATTTCTTATGGCTGATAAGGAAGAAATGTTAAAGGGTGATATCCTGGATATTGAAGAATCTTATGCAGAAGAGGAGATGGAGGGCGGGAGCCCGCATCTTTTAGAGACGGGGGAAACAATTGTGGTGGAGCAGATTCCGCAATGCGTGAATTGTATTCATAATCAAGGAGCTATAGCATGTGACAGTTATGGAGAAAAACCATCAGAGTATATGTCTAACAAGACAGAATGCCCGAATTTAAAAAAGGTGTAATCAAGCTACTGTATAAATATATCTCATATGAGAGGGTATGGTATAAGGAGGTTTGTAACATGGGAGACTTTATGGTGGGGGATGCCCAGATAAGAAGATCTGCACACGAACAACATAACGAGCAGATCCATCAACAGGCAGAACCTCAGTTTGTGAACAGGCAGGCTGATCACGAACAGATAATCCGGCAACGTGGTTTACAGGAACAAGAAAATCAGCAGGGGAGACATTCTGTCAATATGCATCACCCGGAGATGGAAGCGGTAGATGTTGAACAAGTGCGTCGTAGTGTGCGCCAGAATATGCCACCGGAAATAGGCAACTTTGTAATTCCTGCTCATAGACAGGCAGCAGCAAATGATAATCCGGAAATGCAGGCACTCGGAAATAAAATAGAACACGGCATAGATTTATATAATATGATAGACTATGCAATGCGTCGTGTAGGTGGGAAAAGTGCTTATAAGCTGAGTACATCCATCAGCGATGCGACACTTGGCGCAGGTTTTAAGAAGCGTTTTAAAGACAGGCTTAACGCTGAGGAACGGGCAAAAAAACAAAAGAATCCAAAATCCAGACTGTATCAAAAAAAGCAAAATGCGGATATTCTGGCTGAGTCTATAAACCAATACGAAACAAAAACCTATGATGAGATAAACAAGGTCATCACCAGACAGGCGCTAAGATGTGATAAAGAGGACTACCATGATCTGGCGGCATTTATGCAGGAGGGAGAGGAAGAGAAAAACAGAGAGCTTATCAATCTGTATCTGGGGAAAAGCGTAAGGGTACAGGGAGGTGCGCTCGAAGGGCAGGATGTCCGGTCTGCTCTTGACACTATGGCAGCTTCGCTATTTTCCATAGATATAAGTACCTTGGATTTTACGGATGATAAGTCTCTTGTTCAAAATGCTTCTACCCTGGAGAGAATATCAAGTCAGGCGGCCGCTTTCGACCGTATGAGCAAAAAGCACCATTACTCTGAAAGCCTGGACGAGGAGGATATGACGCGTCTTAATGATAGGCTTGATGCGCTGCGCTCTATCTCGGCTTATTACAGTAACAGGAAGGAAATTATTACAAACGACCTATATAAGACCCACTATGATGATGAGCTTTCCATGGAAAGCTCTGCGGCAAATACCAACGAGCAGAGAGCACTGGGAGAAAAGCTGGTCGCATCCCTTATACTTGGACGAACCATGATGAGCTTAAACGGCATCAATGTGGGGAAAAAGATATTTGGCGGAAACCTCCGTTTTACATCAGATCAGGAGCGGACAAAGTTTAAGAAATATGAGAGCAAGGATATGCATCAGGGTCTTTCCAATGAGGCATATGTGAAAAAGGACGCTGTAGCAGAGAAGGAGCTTCAGCGCCTTACTTCCCGAATTAGAGAGCTTAACGCCATCGATCCGGTGGTGGAACAGCGGCAGATACATGAAGATATGCATGCGGTTCAGGATCAGGCATTTGTACCGGTGCAGCGTCCGGAGAACAGAATAGGTGTGTGGGCAAAGATTAAGAACAGGCTTAAACTCGGCATCCGGTGGTTTTCTGCTCTTAGTGGTGGTTCTCTCGTAGGACTTGCTGTTGGTCTCTTTAATGCGCCTGAGAAATTACTGATGGAGGGTCGACGAAAGGCAAAAGCTCAGGATAAGAGAAGGCACGATATGGTGCCGGGCAGGGAAGGAGAATTTTTCCGCGATGAAGTGATTCGCAAGGATGAAAAGGGAGAGGATATCGATGTATATTCCGATGTAAGACGCGGCCCGCTTGTTTGGGAAAAGATGACTGCGGGAGACCCGGAATCCCCACCTGAAGTGATGATCATGGTGGAGCAGGGCAAGAGAGGAAGTAATGTCTCTTTATCAGAAGGAAAAATGGGGCATGCCATGATCTGCCTGTCCTATTCTAGGTATAGTAAAATCACCAGAAGAAAGGAACGCTATCAGCTCACTATGGGCTTTTATCCCGGTTCAGGTATTACAAAGCAGAATACGGTATCCATGCTTGATGGAGCAATCATCGGAGGCAAACTCGTTAACGATGGGAAACATGCCTATGATGTGGCCAGAAGATATCAGGTAAAGCCGGGTGATATCAACAAGATTCTCCGCAAAGCGGAGACCTATGCAGACAAGGGATATGGCTATTATAAGAGAAACTGCACCACTTTTGTGGTAGATATGGCAAAGGAGATTGGTCTTCCTATAGCTAATGAGTTTAAAGAGGAGGAAATGGTATTTGAAGGAAAGAAATCCATACTTGCTGAATTAGGTCGTCCGGCGGCTGGCATGGGCTATGATATTATGGGTGCGAACGCAATCTCATCACGTATGAGTAAAAAAGACCTAAGTTATCAAAATTTTGGGCAGAATATGTACACAAAGGAAGATTTGGAACGATTTAATAATACAGTAGGTAATGCTGAGTTGCTGCCAAAAGGTTATACTCCGGGTCATGCAGGAGAGACATTACGCTATGCAGGCACAGGTGAGGTAAGTGCTTATTACCAAGAACTAACATCCATGGATATAGTCAGTCTGGGTAATACTGTCGATGATGTCGGATTAGCTCTCTGGGATATAATTAAAGTGCTGATACCGCAAAACCCGATGGGTGATGAAGAATTTAAGCTGAATCTTATTTTGATGGGCACCGGCGATTCGGGCATAAATAGATTGCTGAGAAAAAAGGGTGGATTTACCACGGAAGATGTGCGTAAACTGCATAAGGACGTGAGGGATACCATGAAGACTGTAAGCAGGTATTATGATAAAAAGCTTCTGGCGTCTCCGGAAGCCGGTGATCTTGTGATGCGTTTTATGAGTCTTTGCGAGACGACCTTAAGCTTTGCTGATGATATGTACACGATAGCACTTAAAAGGGAAGTAAAGGGTGATGCGGGATTGCAGAGGTACGATTTTTCCAATACTCATGTTGAATTGCAATATACGGATAAAAAAAAGGTGTCTTATACTGCAAAAATAACCCCCGGCGTATATGAAGGTTATCTAATGGCGGGAAAAACCCCGGATCAGATCGTAAAAGAGGTTGGTCGCATCAACAAGCTGGAGGAGGTCGGTTACGAAAATCTATCGAAAAAAGATAAAAAGGAACTTGACAGGCTCAGATTGATAGGAAATCTTGCGGAAGACTTTGCAAGTGCCAACCGGTATCTGCTTGAAAAGGAGGACATTACGGAAAAGGATGTGAAGTACGCATTCCATGATCTTCCACAGATGGAACAGGGCACCAAAGAAAATGGCACGGTTTCAAAACAATTCCTGACTAAACAGGCACCATCTAATATATATAAAAGCGTTATTTTTGAGAAACTTTATGGTGGAATCAGACAGCTTGAATTGCATCGAATCGAAGATCAAAATGAGCGGTTTCAAAAGGCGGACGACTACATGTCACAGCGTATGAGAGAAAATGCCCAGCTTTTTGGGCTGATCATAAAGCACTGGACTGCCGACAGAGAAGGAACAACTGAAGATTTGGTTGCAGATTTCCTTAATATGTTAGAAGACAGCTGTTTGACACCGGCGTATCATGGGACTAGTCTTAATGAGGGAGGAATTTCCGCCATAACATGTATGATTGTAACGGAAAACTCACAGATGCGCCAGCTTTTACAGGCGGAGATTGAAAAGTACAGGAATAACCAACAGGGAAACTAAAAAAGGAGAATAGAAAATGAGTCTGATACCTGAATACAGAGAAATAACAAAGAATGACTTAAATGCCTTAAAGCAGATGATTCTGCCGGATATCTATGAAGAACTTATGGAACAGGAGGAGATTGATACCGAATATATCTGCCTGTCGTCCTGGCTTTCGGATACTCCGGTGGGGGTGCTGATTGCAGATACAGAGGATGATGGGAACCTTAACCTTCTGTCTGTATGGACGGATCCGATCTACCGACGTATGGGTATTGCGTCGGCACTTAAGGATAAAATGACAGAGGTCGCTTTAGAACTCTATGATTGGGAACCCGGACAGTACGGAGACGATATTCTGTTAAAGACTATGTATTGTCTTAGGGATGAGTATAAAGAACCCTTTGAAGAGTGGCTTAAGAAGAATGACTTTACGGATTTTGCCATTTTAAAGGATGCGAATGGAGAAAAACCACAGATCTGCGCTGCTTCTGCGGAGATTCATTTCTTCCGGTTCGACGAATAAAAAAATAGAACTCTTACATTGAGCGACATGGATCACCGGATGGCTTTGTATAAATAAAAGATAGAACAGGGAGGTTTGACATGAGATATGGAATGTTCACAATAAGCAGAAAAGATATTGAAGAGTTTAAAGAAATTCTTCCGGAGTATGTAGTTGCAAACTGCAATAAAAAAGGCGTATTCATGCTTGGAGCAACAGATGAAGATATGTGTCTTATGGGACTGACTCAGTTTTTTGTCGGAATGCTGCCGGGGAGATGTGTGATCACTGATATAGTATATGTGTATGTATTTGATGAATACCGTAAACTCGGAGTGGCAAGCTGCATGATACGCGAGGTACACAAGATCATGAAAAAAAGCGGGGTAGAAAAGTGCCTTACTTTTTTAGAAAAAAAACAAAGCGAACAGCAGGTATTCAGATTAAACGGATACATTTTTATGAAGCCGGAAAAGGATATGATCGGATATATGAATGAGGTACATGATGGTATAGTAGTTGACTACGTCGATCAGGGTGTGTACTATGTCAATCGATAAGAAAGGAAAAAGTAATGCATTTTTTCAAAACAGTAGACGATGATGGATTCGTAAGGATAGAGGAAGACTGTGGAGCAGCGATTACGCTATACCTTCATAATGACACTGCCAATATTATTTCTATTATTGTTCCGGGAACTGACAGAAGAGAGGGTATCGGCTCTGCCCTTCTGTCCGTTGCAGAGAGAGAGGCATATTCCAGAGGTATTGTCAAAGTGGAAGCGGATTATGAGTCAGGAATTTCGGGACTGTCTGATCTGCTTATATCTATGAGATACGATGTCAGGGAAAATGCACCCTTGTATGCTATGGATACACAAAGTCTCTTTGCTTCGGATTCGGTCAAAAAAATATTAAAAAAGGATTTACGGGGAGTCAGATTTTGTTCTTTAGAAGAACTTGTTATGAATCAATGGGATGCACTTCTGGAGCGTATGTCAAAGCTTTCCGTTCGTATCAGTGCAGCTGATATGGCGTTGTTCTCCCAAAACTTTAGCGGAGTAGTATATGATGAAAGCGGTTTGCCTCAGGCTCTCATTCTCTGCACAGAGGGGGAGGAGGGCGTTCATGTGGATTTTCTTGTATCATGGCGGAAAGAAAACAACATATATGTTATAGCAGTCCTGCAGGGTATGCTAAAGGCTGTATATTCCTCTGGTGGTGTGAAAAAATATCATCGGATAACTGCATTTTGTGCTCATGAGAAGATTTCAAAGCTTCTTGACATAACGTTTTCACAAAAGCCTGAAGTGATTGGGATGGCAATGTATGCCGTAAAAGAACTGGGCGAAGATGCTGTGACCGACATAGAACTTGATAAATATCTTGATGAATATATGGGAGTTGAGTGGCGAAAGGAGATTTTAAAAGTTCCTTTTCAGGTTAATATCGAATGGAAAGCGGCATGGTACAGGGGACGAATGATATAGTTGTAGTTTACATCTTTTTCATTGTGCATATGATATAGTTCCATCGCAGACACGAGCTAAAGCATACCTTCGAACTAAGCTCACTCCGTTCGCTAAGGTCTGCTTATGGAATCGATACAATATGCACAGTAAATTCAAGTATAATAAGGAGTTTCGCAATCACCTGCTATGCAGGTGTGTCCGCAAACGGATCATGGACGGTTCTTGTTTTGAACGGTATAATGTGATACTATAACGTTGCATATTGTGCGGAATTTGTGAAATGTGAGGTTATTGACGGTGAAACAGCAATCTTCGGATAGAAAAAAAGAGATCGGAATGTGTCTGGCATTGACAGCCATTTTTTTTGTACTCTATTTTGTGATCGTTCCGAAAGGATATCTTTACGGTTCCGAGGTAGACTGGCTGAGTCAGCATGTGAACCTGGCGGAGACGCTCCGGGATGAGATGCTGCGGCAAAAGACACCTTTTTTGGATTTTATATGGCTTGGCGGGGGCAATAACGTATTCGATTTCTCCTATTACGGTTATCTGCGCCCGGATGTGCTGATCGGATGTATTCTTCCGAATATTGCGATGAAAATGATACTCACGGTGTGTATGATCGTGAGTTTTTTGGCGACGGTTCTTCTTTGCTATTATTGGATGCGAACACGGGAACTGGAACCGGAGGTCGCATTTTTCGGTGCGTTTCTCTGCATGACAGCGGCTTGTCTTTTTCAATTTCACAGACAGATCATGTTCGTCAATTATATGCCGTTTCTGATGCTGGCACTGATTCTTGCAAAGCGCACATTGGAAACGCGAAAAATTCTACTCTACTGTATGATTTTGACCGTGATCTGCTATCAGAGTTATTATTATGCCATTGCCTGTTTTTTGGTGATCGGTCTATATTGGCTGCAGTTGACCCAAAAAGGAAAGGATCTTTTGTTCCTGATCAAAATAATGGCGCTTTCCGGATGTGCGGCAGGCCTTCTGTTTCTCCCTACTTTTCTTGCGCTGCTGGAAAATAAACGGGCATCTGGCGGGGCAGGGGCGCCATCCCTGTTAATTCCCCATTTCCAGATCAGAGGATTGCTCTACAACCCATACGGGATCGGCGTTTCCGTGATCGTGTTGTATCTGATCGTGTACGGATTATTCTATAAAAAATACCGGATTGGAAGTCTTGGTTATCTGTTGCTATTCTGTATTCCGGTCATCCCCTATATATTAAATGGAACGCTTTATACGAGGACGAAGATACTGATTCCGTTTCTTCCGCTGATCCTGCTGCACGGTATGACGATCTTGCAGGAGATGTGGAAAGGAAAGCATCGATTTGCATCGGAATCGGCTTATCCGTATTTTTGATCTATTATCTGATAAATGGGAAAATGGGAAGCGACAAGACGGCTAACCGGATTATGCTCTTGGATATCGCAATCGTATTGCTTTTTTGTATTCTTCAAAAATGGAAAAATAAGAGATTGTTATATCTCATGTTAATGGCGACGCCGCTTCTCAATATTCTGTATGTGTCTTCGGAAGAGGAATTTGTGCCGGAGGAAAAGGGAGACCGGATCTTTACGGAGCAGGAAATGAAGGAACAAATCGGTGACCAATGGTACCGCACCGATTACCTGACCGAACCGCTTGCCAACGTGAACCAGATTGAATTTGCGGGTCAGAAGAGTACAGGCATGTACTCGTCGGTCAGCAATCAGAGATACTCGGAATATTACCATGATATCATGAAGACGCCGATCCGGATCAATAACCGGGTAGCGCTGCTTCCGGAGATCAATCCCTACCTGGAATATATGATGGGCGTCCGCTATGTGGTCACGCAGGAGAATAAAATCCCCTATGGTTATCACACAATATATAAAAAGGATGATACGATCCTTGCGGAAAATGAAAATGT
>CAJOMI010000046.1 GCA_905235545.1 uncultured Lachnospiraceae bacterium
CGTTTACCTGTTAGGTACCATTTTCATCATTGTGTCCCACCTGAGCACAATTCCTGCCGTGTTTGTGTCCATCTTTCGGGGTGCCTTTCACCTAAAGAGCGCTGTCGGCGGTGCGGTCGGAGCAGGAATTGCAACCGCAATGAAAATGGGTATGAAACGCGGCGTATTCTCCAATGAAGCCGGACTTGGTTCTTCCGTCATGGTGCATTCCAGCTCCAATGTGAAGGAGCCGGTCCGTCAGGGTATGTGGGGAATCTTTGAAGTGTTTGCAGACACGATTGTCGTATGTACGTTGACCGCATTGACGATCCTCTCCAGCGGAGCCGTAGACCTGAACACAGGCACACTCACGGAAGCCGCCGATGCGGTCGGATCCAGCAATCTGATGAGTTATTCCTTTGAAGCTTCCTTCGGTTCCATCGGCGCCAAATTCATCGCCATTGCGATCTTACTCTTCGCCTACTCCACTGTCCTCGGATGGAGTCACTACGGAACCAAGGCCTTTGAATATCTGTTTGGAACGAAAACCGTGATTCTCTACCGCATTGTCTTTGTCGCCATGGTTCTGTTCGGAGCGCTGGTAAACGCCCAGCTTGCATGGGATATCTCCGACACATTCAACGGACTGATGATGCTTCCAAACCTGATCGGTGTCATCGCTCTTGCCCCGCAGGTCAAAGCGTGTACGGATAATTATATCGCGCGCAAACTGCACGGGGATACATCCGTTGTTCCGATGTTGTCACTCTTTGAAGATATCGAATCCGAGCAGCTTGCCAGACCGGACGAGGATTGATTGCCAGGCAAGTTTCATTTTTTCCTTGAAACTCTCGTCAACTATTGGTAAAATATTATGATAAAGATATGTAACAATACTGAGAAATGCCAAACCATGGATATATGAAGCATTTTCATGGTCTTTAAATCAATGACATTTACTTGAGCCGGACGATGCCGGATATACTATATGTTTTCATTTCGGGCACGCTTTCGCTTAGCTTTATATCACAAAGTAAAATAATCGTTATATCTCAGGCGAAGATGGGGGAAACAAACTTGTCTCAGGCGGGGTTCAATCCCCGTCTGAGATATACGCTCCGCGAGGATGCACACGGATTAGCAGAGGGAGACCGCTAAAGCGGTCGCAAATCCGGCGCCAAGTCTCGCGAGCGAGACTTGAATATTACCAGAAGGAGGCTTATTATGAGCGATTACATTTTATCCTGCTGCTCAACCGCAGATTTATCTGAAGAACATTTTGAAAAAAGAGAGATTCATTTTATCCCGTTTCATTTCATGATAAATGATGTCATGTATGACGATGACCTGGGCAAATCCATTGCCTTGGATGACTTCTACCAGAGAATGGCAAATGGTGCCGAGACCAAAACCTCACAGGTGAATGCCGATGAATTTATCGAGTATTTCCGGACATTTTTGAAAGAGGGAAAAGATATCCTGCATCTTACCCTGTCCTCCGGCATTTCCGGCGTATATAACTCTGCCTGCATTGCGAGAGATGCTCTCGAAGAGGAATTTCCGGACCGCAAGATCTATGTGGTGGACTCCCTTGCCGCATCGTCCGGTTACGGACTTTTGATGGATGAGCTGGCAGACAAGAGAGACGCAGGAATGGATATCGATACCCTGCACCAATGGACGACCGAGCACCTTCTTTCTCTCAATCATTGGTTCTTCTCCGGTGATCTCACCTTTTATATCAAGGGCGGGCGTGTTTCCAAAACTGCCGGAACCATCGGCAATATGCTCAATATCTGCCCATTGTTAAACGTAAACAACGAGGGCAAGCTGATCGTAAGCGATAAGATCCGCACAAAGCGTAAGGCGATAAAGGAAATTGTTGCCAGGATGGAAGAAAATGCAAGAGATGGTCTTTCCTATAACGGCAAAGTATATATCAGTCAGTCTGCCTGTTACGAAGACGCCAAAGCCGTCGCTGATCTCATAGAATCGAAGTTCCCGAACTTAGACGGCAAAGTGGAGATTAACAATATCGGAACAACGATCGGAAGTCATACCGGTCCCGGTACGGTCGCTCTGTTCTTCTGGGGCAAAGAAAGAGAACTCTGAATCATAAAAATGGGAGATACGAAAGTATCTCCCATTTTTATGATTCACATCCCATATATCACCGGGTAAATTCCCAATGAACTCTTTGCTTACAGATAACTCTTTAACTTATCCACCATATCTAACTTCTCCCAAGGAAGATCCAGATCGGTACGTCCAAAATGTCCGTACGCTGCAGTCTGTTTGTAGATTGGGCGACGAAGATCCAGCATCTTGATGATTCCTGCCGGGCGGAGATCAAAGTTCTCGCGCACGATCTCGACTAATTTACGCTCATCCAATTTACCGGTTCCAAACGTATCGACGCGGACAGAAGTCGGTCTTGCTACACCGATTGCATAAGAGAGCTGAATCTCACACTTATCTGCCAGACCTGCCGCTACGATATTCTTTGCAACATATCTTGCCGCATACGCTGCGGAACGATCCACCTTCGTGCAATCCTTTCCGGAAAAAGCACCGCCGCCGTGACGGGCATATCCGCCATAGGTATCAACAATGATCTTACGTCCGGTAAGACCGGCGTCACCATTTGGCCCACCGATTACAAAACGGCCGGTCGGATTGATAAAGAACTTCGTATTCTCATCTACCAACTCTGCCGGAAGAACCACGTCAAACACATGCTCCTTAATGTCCTTGTGAATCTGCTCCTGAGACACCTCCGCATCATGCTGGGTAGAGAGTACAACTGCTTCCAACCGGGTCGGCTTTCCGCTCTCATCATATTCCACCGAAACCTGTGTCTTACCGTCCGGTCTCAAATACGGCAGAGTTCCGTTTTTACGAACCTCCGTCAGTCTTTTTGCCAATTTGTGTGCCAGACTGATCGGATATGGCATATACTCCTCTGTCTCATTTGTCGCAAAGCCGAACATCATTCCCTGATCACCGGCTCCAATCGCCTCGATATCCTCATCGCTCATCTGATGCTCTTTGGCCTCCAATGCCTTATCCACGCCCATTGCAATGTCACTGGACTGCTCATCAATTGCAGTGATCACTCCACAGGTATCACAGTCAAATCCATATTTTGCGCGGTCGTATCCGATCTCACGGATCGTATCCCGCACAATCTTCTGAATATCCACATAGGCGTTCGTAGAAATCTCTCCCATCACCAGTACCAGACCGGTCGTGATGGAAGTCTCACATGCGACACGGCTGTTCGGATCCTGTTCCATCAACGCATCCAATACCGCATCGGAAATCTGATCACAGATTTTGTCCGGATGTCCCTCAGTCACGGACTCTGATGTAAATAACAACTTTTCCATTTTTAAGTCGTCCTCCTTGTATAATTTGTTGATATCCCTCGGATTATGATCATTCGCTCTCTGATCTTCAATCCGAAAATAAAAAGAAACCTTCAAACTCAAGGATTTGAAGGTTGATGCTATCATATGTTCAAATCCTCTTATTGATCGATGCATACTCGCTCGCCTCAGGTCGGCACCTTCCATTCCGGGGTTGCCGTGGCTTCTCAGTCCCTTCTGACTCCACCACTCTGAATAAGAGAAGTTTCTTTTTAATTCTATCTAGAATACACCATGATACGTCTTTCGTCAAGTACGGAATTTACCTTTACATGCAGAATGCAAAATTAAAGGGTTCAGTTACGTTTCAGCCATTGACCAATACACAGGTTTCGGGTTTGGTATCATATACAACATGCAGGGCTATTTGCAAACGTCGGTTCTTAATGAGCCGTCCGTGGACGGTGAATTTAGCACCGCTACGTTTGCAACGAAGCGAAATGCCTGAGACCTTAGCGAGGAACGAGCTTAGTTCGAAGGTATGCTTTAGCTCATGCCCGAAATTTGTATACGATACCACACCGGAAACCGTCCGGCACCACTGAACTGTAACAGGTTTCATTCTGTCTCTCTCAAAAATTTTATTCCTTTAGGATGACCAATTTGTCGCCCACCGCCACCTGATCCGAATCCATCTCATTGATCTGTCGGATCCGGTCTACTGTAGTATAATAATTTTTTGCAATACTCCACAACGTATCATTCTTTTTTACCACATAACCCACAACCCCCGGCAGATTCTTCTTGCGCTGTTGATTGATCGGCTGAACCTTCATATCCAAAACGGCTCTTGCAGACTCATTGGAAAATGCCAGCACCTCGAGAGATACATCTGCCTTAATCTCCAATTGATTATCATTTAACTGCATCGCTGTAATCTGATCCAGAAACGGAATAATGGAATACGTGACATCCTCCTTCATTCCCGTTATCTCTATTTCCTGCGAAAATGGAATATCAAAGGTGACGGAAGCAAGTGCCCCGTTCTCCTCTTTGTTCATATACGTGATCTGCGTGCCAAGCACACCTTCCACCAGAATCCCCTTAGCAGTCCGTTCCGTATCCTCAATAGACACGGAACCTTCCACATAACAAATCTGTAAAATGGACTGGGACTTTGGCATTGTCTCTGTCTCCGAAATCTTTGTCCTTGCACAATTGCGCAGGAGCAGATGCTGCACCGTAAAATTTTTCCATTCCGGATCGATCTCCATTTCTGTCGAATATGCATCCCTGACCAGATTCATCTCTTCGTTTCCGTAAAGCTTGATCTCCACCGTAAAATCTGCTGCAATGTCTAATAACCGATCCTCACCGCTCTCATCCGGAACCACGGTAATATGATATTGATCCAAACTGAGAAAACTTCCGGAGATCATATCTTCACTGCTGATATCCTCCTCAATCCGCTGTTCAAACGGAACATCCAGAGTAAAAAACTGAATCGGCATATCTTCCTCTTCCGCCCGATAGATTAAAAAGACACTTAAATTACCCCCTGCCATCAAATATCCATCACCCGGTTTGATCTGTGTGTTTGTCACTGCCATGCTCTTCCAGATCACCTGATAAATATTGGGTTTATTGGAAGGAATTTCCACCTGTTCTGCAACCTGTTGCTTTTCCTTCTTTTGGAGTTTCAAACTCATCATGGATAATGTTCCGCTCAAAATCTCTATGGTGTTATCTTCATCAATCCCTTCTACCGCTTCAAAATTTTCTTTTTCTTTCACCTGAAAATCAATGCCAATGAGTGCTTTCAAACTGATTTTTCTGGAGTGTAACATCGTCACCGTCAAATCATTTAAACTGCTGTGAACCTCTATGTAATCTCTTTCATCTGTCCCATCTGCATTGACATACTCTACAAATGGTACCTTTCCGTTCAGGCTGTCAAACGCATTTCCCTCTTTGTCTGCACTGTAGAGAATCTGATAATTCAGACTGCCTTTTATCTGAAATCGATCCACCATTGCCTGTGTCTCTTCAATTACCACATTTCCTTTCACCAGAATCAAACGCTCCATATCCAACAGGCTTTCCGGAACATTAATTGTATCATCTATCGTAAACTGCATTGTATTTTTAGCTTTCCATGTATAATTCCGAATCTCACGTTTCCTAAATTCCATACGACCTCCCATAATAAAAAGTTTTATTCTCTATCCCCCATTATATGCAGTCTCTCTTTCATTTATGTCTGTAAATATACCTGTTTTATGTTTGTCGGGCTGACACCCGTGACTTTAGTCATGAGTAGTTCACTTAAAATTCACCTGCACATCATATAATTCGCATTTTACTGCAATCCACGGATAGGTAACCAGATTGTCAGCCAATGTAAGAGCATCCGCTGCAGACAACTCAGTATCCACGAAAATAGCATTCTCTGTCAGATAGAGTTCCTTCATGACAACGCTTAAGTCGGTTCGATCCTGCGCGCCGTATCCCACCACGATATACAGATAATCCTTTGTGCGATAAGTCAGCTTGAAAGGTTCTTTTTTCTTTTCATTGATCCGATTCATAAGTTCATCAGGAAGTTTTCCTTCATCACATACTGTATAATCCAGATCTTTGATCTTCTCAACATTGGTTTCCTCAAACTCACATCCCATAAGAACCGCAACAAGAAAAACAACACTCATTATAAAAAGAACGCGTTTTCGTTTCCCTCTCATTTTCCACAACCTCCCCTCTCATACAATATATTTCCGTTCTTTTTCTTTATACCGGTTATCACGAATTTCCGTCTGTTTAGGAAGGCAGATTCAAGACTCGCTCGCGAGTCTTGGCGCGGGATTTGCGTCAGCTATGCTGACATATTTCATATACAAATCCCTGCGCATCCTGGCGGAGCGTATATCTCAGACGGAGATTGAACCCGTCCGAGACAAGTTTCCTGCCCCCGCCTACGCTTTGCTTAGAGGCGGGGGCATCTCTGTCTGAGATATAAAACAACCGGGATCATGTCAAAATCTGATCCCGGTTGTTTTGTGTCTTATTTCGGTTGTTTATTTCAATTGTTTTGTTCCTGTCGTTCGTCTCGGTTTATGGTTTATCGGAACTGGTGATTTCCCAATTGGAACTTTGCATTCCGAATATATCGGGAAAAATACAAATATTTTTTCATCTCCTTCTTTTTTCCTCTGACCTTCACAGTGGTAGAACCCTTGAGCGCTTCCTCTGCTGCCTTTCTGCAATTTGTCATGTCTCGATTGAACTTTCCTTTTTTCTTTTGCTGATCATAGAGACTCAATGCCCGGCTCATACTTCCGTTCCGAACCGGTGAGAACTGCCCTCTCTGGTAAATCACGTCTTTGACCGTGTTTGGAAATTCTTTGCTTCTGACACGGTTCATGACAACAATCCCGACTGCCTTTCTGCCTGCGGCACTCTCGCCTCTTGCCTCACAATAAATGATGCTGGTCATGTATCGGAGCTCACTCTGCGTATATTTTCTCTCTTTTGTAGTAGCTTTGGTTGTAGCAGCTGCCTCGCAAGTTGTCGATAGCATCAAACACAATGCAAATCCAGCTACAATTACGGTTACTAAATTTTTTTGTTTCATAGCACTTTTGAGGGTTTTTCAGAACCCTGCACTCCTTTTCTTTTATTACAGATCATTCGGTCGAAATAGTTTCGAAATGATTCTGTAACAAATTTGTAACATTATTGCATAGATAACGAAAGAAGTCAAGCGTTTCCTTGAAGTTTATTGCACTTCCATGAATAAAATCCATGGGTTCGACGAAATTTTACCGGATTTTATGTTGATTCCTGGCACATTTGTTACAAATTTATTACAAGCCGTCGAACGGTTTTTTATCGGAAAAGACTTCCGGGCATCCGTCGGAATGCGTGGATTGTTCGTTAAGCAAAAGAAAAAGTTACTGTTCAGACGCAATGTCTTTAAGTTAAGCCGGACGTTGCCGGACATGATATATGTTTTCCATTTCGGGCACACTTGCGTTTCGTTGCAAACGTAACGGTGCTAAATTCGCCGTCCCCCCCTACATGGTAAAACATATATCATGTCCGGCAACTGTGTATTGGCAATTCTTTAACTTAATGACATGATGTTGGGGTCAAAAGGTATTTTGCCACCGAGTGAACTGTAACAAGAGAAATAATTTTCCATGGATTGCCGGCATGAGACTTGAAATTTAGTCCAAAAAAAGATACAATAATCATAGTATCCAAATTCACAGGAGGTAGACTATGTCTTTTGAAAATCAAACCATAAAAATATTTTCAAGCTATAACAATGCCGTTTCAATTAATGTAATACCGGGACATTTCGCAACCAATCACTCACACATCTCCCATTACATCGACATGACGATTCTAAAGTCCCGTCAGAGCATGGCAAGATCAGCAGCCAAATCCATTGCAAACGAATATGTGGGAACAACTGTCGTGGATACCATCGTCTGCATGGATGGAACGGAAGTGATCGGTTCCTACTTAGCGGATGAGTTGACTCACTCCGGCATCGTATCTATGAACCAGCATAAGACCATGTATATTGTCACCCCGGAATTCAATTCAGTCGGACAAATGATCTTCCGCGACAATCTTCAGCACATGATTAAAGGAAAACACATCCTTCTTTTGTTGGCGTCTGCCACAACCGGACGCACCATCGAAAGAAGTATCGAATGCATTGACTATTATGGCGGTATCATAACCGGAATTTCCGCAATCTTCTCCGCAAATAATGAAATTGCCGGAAAACAGATTCATACTTTATTCCAAATAGACGATATTCCTGAATATAAGACCTATCCGCACAATCAATGCCCATATTGTCAGGCAGGTCAGAAAATTGAAGCGATTGTCAACAGTTACGGATATTCCAAACTATAAATATAATGATTTTTATCTTTCAGAAAATGAAATACACCCCATATGACAGGATTGATTCTGTCATATGGGGTGTATTTTCTATACATATCCCCCTCTGCTTTCCTCTTATATATACATCATCCATTTTAATAATTCCGCGAGTAATACCATAATCGAAAGTATACTTACCCCGCAAATACAAGTATCGCTTATCCTTTGTTTCATATGTCTGATCTGTTCCATCTTTTTCATCCATCCTTTCTGTTATCTTCTTTAAAAAGAATATCACAGGACTCGGACAGACCATGGCAACAAATAATAATTTTTTTCAATTTGTCAATAAACAGAATTCACAATCGGAATACCGATCTTAACATAAGTCTTATCGGCATTCTCATCATAGGAGAGCGTCACCTGTATATTGACTTTTTCTCCATTCAGCATCAGATAAGACGGCTCTTTTTTTGTATATCCGTACACCGTACATATCCCGTTTTCCATAATAGCATCCACTTCAACCGCATCTAATCTCTCAAATAAGTCATTCGTTATCTGTTCTCTCACATGCTCTTTCAAATCTCCTTCTCTCTCCATCACAGTTTCCATGCTCACTTGACCATCTATACCGATCTCCTCATAGATTCTTTGCATTTTTTGATAAACCGGATAAGCATCCTTCATCTTCTCTTTTGTTTTGATCTCCATCAAAATGTACTGTTCCGGCTTCTCCTCTTCCACCGTCATACTGAGAAGCTGCAATGTCGTCGTTGCATATCTTCCTTCCTTGATCAAAACCTTTTGTCGAAAGTCTTCTCCGGTTGCTCCCTGCATCGTATATCCATCCGTTATGCCTAATTTTTGGGAAAGATTTACCAACATTTTTTCTCCCATTTCTTCCGAAATCTCCATCGTTCCAAAATAACCATACCCGTGAATTGAAATCTGATCTGCTTGTTCCTCCACTTCGGAAAAAGCCGTCACCGTCTCTTTTTGTCTCCGGCTTTTCTCATGCATATTTACACAAATCTGAATCATTACGATACTCCATACTAAAACTAAAAAACTGATCTTTATTTTTCTGGTCACAAAAAATGCCCCCAATCCTTTTTTCATAGGATTGACGGCATTTTTTAAAATTATTCATTATCGCATACAAATACTTTAATCCCTTAGCGGATTGCCCTCTCCGTCGACATCGATCTTACCGGTGAGAATCATGATTCCTTCAACCATTCCCCAGATCTCAATTCCGAGAACAATAAATGCCCCGATTACGATACAAGATAAGATTATACCTATAACCGAACTTACTACCTGAATCACAGCCTTCTTGGTATAACCCAGATAGAAGTTATGTACACCGAATGCTCCAAGGAAAATTCCCAATAATCCTGCTACCAGCTTAGATTTTGCATCATTCGGTACCGGCGGTTTCATGCTGACACCGCAACTCAGACATACTGCACTGCCCGGTTGAACCGGCTTGCCACAGTTCGGACAGAAGTTAGCACCCTCTCCCTTTTTGGTTCCGCACTGTACACAGACAACAGCCTCCTCTGTAGGATACTGTATACCACAATTCTTACAATACATATTATTTCCTCCTTTTCTTCTTTATCAATTATCAACTGATTTCATTATACACAAAAATTGTGCGTTTGCATAGAAAAAAATCATATTTTGTCGAAATAAAACGCTTCCGATTCCTGCTTCTGTTCAACGACATGATCCAATTCCTGCTATTGCAAATCATTCGTTTCCGAATAATACGTTTCCGGTTCCTGCTTCTGTTCAACAGCATTGATCCCTTCGTGCTGTAAACCGATCGTTTCCGAAAAAAACGCTTTCCCATCCTCTTCCTTTTGACCGATCGCGTCCATTGGCTCTTTATTCGACATCTCCGTCACAGTCTCATACACGCCTTGTTCCGGCTTTGCCGTTGCAGTCTCATACACGCCTTGTTCTGCCTTTGCCGTCACAGTCTCATACACACCTTGTTCCGGCTTTACCGTTGCAGTCTCATACACGTCTTGTTCCGGCTTTACCGTTGCAGTCTCATACACGCCTTGTTCCGACTTTGCCGTTGCAGTCTCATACACGCCTTGTTCCGGCTTTACCGTTGCAGTCTTATACACGCCTTGTTCCGGCTTTGCCGTTGCAGTCTCATACACGCCTTGTTCCGGCTTTGCCGTTACAGTCTCATACACACCTTGTTCCGGCTTTGCCGTTGCAGTCTCATACACGCCTTGTTCCGACTTTGCCGTCACCGGTATTTTCCGCATATTCTTGTAGACCACATAGGTATCACACAGCGTATCGTGAAATCCCTGCTTTTTTTTCTGCACCGGGATTGCCAGATATCCGACAAAAAGCAGCGAAGACAGAAACCGCCCCACGGTCTCACGATATAAAATGTTGACAAACGTCCATTCTTTTTCCGGACTGACAACTTCCAGACAAAACAGCTTTTTCCCCAGTGTCGAATGTGTGTAGTAGGTCAGCAGAACAAAATATGCCGCAACTCCAACATATCCTAATACATCTAAAAAGCTGTAATGAAAAATAAAATTTGCTTTTAAAAAATTCACACCGGACATGGCTGCAATTGAAAACGGAATTTTAACAATCCCTACAATCAAACCTGCTATCATACTGTCAATGACAAACGCTGCAAATCGCACAAAAAATCCCGCATACGCATTATTTTCCAATTGGTTCTGCATAATACATCGGCACCCCGCTTCCTAACTGGTTCATCAAATCAACAAGTACTTCTGTCTCTGACTTCTGTTTTGTAGCTGCCAGTGAACCAAAGATAGTGGAGAGATACCCCGCATTGCTCTCCGGTTCATAAAAACGATCAACACCTGTCTGTTCCTTTACATAGGCGTCAAATTCTTCGGAGGTCTTGATCCCGTCAATGAGACCGTTCTCTGTAGCCTGCTTCGCAGTATAGACTCTTCCATCGGCAAGTTTTTTGACATCCTCTACAGACATATTTCTTCCCTCGGCAACAATCTCTACGAATTGTTCATAATACTCATCGACAAAAGACTGGAAAATCTCTTTCTGCTCATTCGTCATCGGCTTACCGGCATGACCCATATCCTTATTCTCAGCCGATACAATATTGACCTCCTTGATTCCAATCTTCTTATAAAGTTCCGACATATCATACATTGAAATAATGACACCGATTGAACCGGTCTCCGTGATGCGATTCGCATATTGTTCATCTGCGGAAGATGCAATATATACCCCGCCGGAACAACACATGCTTTCCATATATGCAAAGACCGGACGACCTGTCTTCTCCTTATACTCCTTGAGTTTCAGATAAAGTTCATCCGCCTGATACACCGTTCCGCCCGGCGTATCCAATCTGAGAATTATGCCCTTATTTGACGAACTTTCCGTCAACTTATCTACATACTCCATCAACAGATCATGGTTGTACTGATTGGTATTCCCATATACACTACTGTCGGACGTGGCCTGAATCGTTCCCCGAATCGGCACAACCGCTACAAAGTCTTTATTCGTCGGCATATCGGACAATGCGCTGTTTACCGAAGATCCATATAAATCTTCCATAATACTGTTAAGTCCGGCCTCTTTATCCTTTGTCTTCAACTTATCCGATATGGTGTTGGTGATCACACTGATCACACCGACTACCACAAAGATTATAGCTGCAACAATCAATCCTGTCGTCTGCTTCTTACTCATCTCATTTCTCCTTTGCTATTTCATGTTTACAATTACCTCTTTATAACGGTATGTTTCCATGTTTCTTATATGGTCTTTCGACCTGCTTCGTCTTCATTGCATCTAACGCTGCAAGAATCTTCACCTTCGTCTCATCCGGACGGATCACTTCATCGACAAATCCTCTCTTCGCTGCAATATAAGGATTTAAAAATTTCTCCTCGTATTCGGCAATCATCTCTTTGCGTTTGGCCTCCGGATCTTCTGCCTCCTGAATCTGTCTGCGTCTGACGATATTGATCGCCCCTTCAGCTCCCATCACCGCAATCTCCGCAATCGGCCATGCGAATACATGATCGGCTCCCATCTGCTTTGAATTCATCGCAATATAAGCTCCACCGTACGCCTTTCTCATAATGAGTGAGATCTTCGGCACAGTCGCCTCCGAATATGCAAACAACATCTTCGCACCGTGACGGATGATTCCGTTGTGTTCCTGTTCGGAACCCGGCAAAAAGGCCGGCACGTCAATCAAGGACACGATCGGAATATTGAAGCAGTCGCAAAAGCGAATGAACCGCGCCATCTTATCAGAGGCATCGATGTCTAAAGAACCTCCCTTATGATTTGCCTGATTGCAGACAAATCCCACGGTTTCTCCTTCCATCCTCGCAAATCCGACTACTGCATTTTTCGCCCAGTTCTTCTGCACCTCGAAGAAACTGTCCTTGTCGATCATGGAATAAATGACCTCATGAACATCGTAACTTTTTCTCTTGTTCGCCGGCACAATATTGACCAGATTCTCACAGAGATCCACACTCTGTGCCGGGACGACCGGAAGTGGTGCCTGATTATTCTCCGGCAGATAAGACAACAATTCTCTCACTCCGCCAAGACAGTTTTTCTCACTCTTGTAGAGAAAATGTGCGACTCCGGATTTGCTTGCATGGGTAACTGCTCCGCCAAGTTCTTCCGCAGAAAGTTCCTCTCCGATCACCGTTTTCACTACCTGTGGTCCCGTGATAAACATCTTACTGGTATCTTCCACCACGAAGACAAAATCACAGATTGCCGGTGAGTAGCACGCACCTCCCGAACACGGCCCCAAAATAACCGCAATCTGCGGGATCACACCGGACGCAATGGTATTTCTCTCGAAAATGCCGGAATATCCGCTAAGGGAGTCAATTCCCTCCTCAATTCTGGCTCCGCCGCTGTCATTGATCGTAACGATCGGGCACCGCATTTTCAGTGCGAGATCCTGAAGATGCACGATCTTTCTGGAGTGATATTCTCCCAGACTTCCACCGATCACGGTGAAATCTTCCGAAGATGCAAATACCGTTCTTCCATTGATCTTGCCATATCCGGTAACCACACCGTCTCCCGGAACCCGCTTCTGATCCAGACCGAAATCATCGATTCTGGATTCCACCAGGTCATCTATCTCGACGAAGGTTCCTTCGTCAAACAATATATCCAGCCGCTCTCTGGCTGTCAGTTTCCCCTTTTCATGCTGTTTGTCAATTGCGGTCTGGCCTCCGCCCAATCTGGCTTTGCTGCGTCTATCTTCCAAATCTTCAATTGCTTCATTCCATTCCAAGTCATTTCCCTCCAGCTTCTAAATTATCTCCTCAAATATACACTATTTATCTAATTCTTTCAATACCCCTCCCCGATTGCCACACTGGTATAATAGACGTCCTTTACTCCCATTTTATGCAGTACATTGGTACACGCCTCCACCGTGGCTCCGGTTGTATAGATGTCATCCACCAGCAGAATCGTCTCAAGTTTCTCTTTATGATCTCCCGCTGCAAACGCATTTTTTAAATTGTGCATCCGCTCCTTGTCATTTAATTCCTTCTGCGGACTGGTGTCTATGACTCTCCTGAGATAATGCGGAAACACCGGAACCTGCAGTTTTTTCCCGAGTTGGATGGCAAGGATCTCCGCCTGATTGTAACCCCTTTGTCTCCTTTTGTGACGGTGAAGCGGGACCGGTACGATTCCATCCAGTCCCAGTCTTTTCAGTTCTTCCTGATACTGTCCCCATATACAGTCCGCAAAGAACACGCCATACTCCCTCTGATTCTTATATTTGAAATCATATAATGCCTTTTTTAGCGGCTCCCTGTAGTAAAAAACCGGAAATCCCCTCCGGTAACTCTTCGGTATTCCCGCACAATCCTGACAATATTCCTCTTCTTCCTGCTCGACGGTCCTCCCACACTTCATGCAGCGCGGCTCCTCGATCCTCTTTAACTTCCCGAGACATTCCCTGCACACACGCCCCTCCCCATAAGGAAGAATCTCTCCGCACAGCGGACATCGCCTCGGATATAATAAATCCAATATCACATCTTTCCCCATCTCTTCTCCTTTTCATCGGCTTGGAACAGCAATGACACAAAACCTATATCATGGTGCGTGCCTGCGTTGGATTGTTTCATCCTCGCACCATTCGAAAACATTACTGTTACCTTTCATTCCCCAGCCGGCAACGCCACATCTTTCCCCATCTCTTCTCCTTTTCATCGGCTTGGAACAGCAATGTCACAAAACCTATATCATGGTGCGTGCCTGCGTTGGATTGTTTCATCCTCGCACCATTCTAAACTATAACTGTTACCTTTCATTCTCCAGCCAGCAAACAGTTGCCGGACGTGATATATGTTTTACCATACAGGGCTATCTGCAAACGCCGGCACTTAACAAATGACGACCACGGGAGTCATGCGTTTAGTGCCGTTGCGTTTAAAGTTAAGCGCAAGCGTGCCCGAAATGGTAAACATATATCTTGTCCGGCAACGTCCGGCTTAAGCACATGTCATTGCGCACTTCCAAGCGCCTCCATCTCTTTAATCCGCACATCCAATGACGAATACCGCTTCTGCTCATCATTATTTTGTATCATACTCTCCACCAGGTTTCCGTTTCCAACGATCACAACACACTTCTTCGCTCTCGTCACCGCGGTATAGAGCAGATTCCGGTTCATCAGCACTCTTGGTCCGGAAAACAGCGGCAATACAACCGCCGGATACTCACTTCCCTGGGACTTATGTATTGTGATGGCATAGGCAAGTTCCAGTTCATCCAGAAGACTGTACGGATACCGCACTTCCTTATCATCATCTAACAGAACAACCACCTCTTCATTGTAGGTGTCGATTTCCCGGATCACGCCCATATCTCCGTTGAATACACCGACGCCCTCTTCCACCTTGAAGCGACCTTTTCCGCTGTAGACGGCCCATTCCATTTTGTAATTATTTCGAATCTGCATGACCTTATCCCCCTCCCGGAAGATCACACCGTTATTCAATTCTTTTTCCCGTTTTTTCACGCTCGGCGGATTCAGCACCTTTTGCAGCTCCGCATTCAGATTGGCAACGCCCAGATCGCCGTTTCGCATCGGCGTCAGCACCTGTATCTCCTCACTCGAGCACCCAACATAACCCGGAAGTTTCTTCGACAACAAAAGCCCGACTTCCGTCGCCACATCCTTCGTGTTGGTCCTTGGCATATAAAAGAAATCTTTGCACTTGTTGTCCATCTGAATCGGCTCACCCCGGTTGATCTTATGCGCATTTTCCACAATTGCGCTTCCCTCTTCCTGACGGAAAATACGATTTAACGCAACGACAGGAAGACAGCCCGAACGAATGATATCCTTTAGCACATTACCGGCTCCAACAGATGGTAGCTGCTTCTCGTCGCCCACCAGAATCAAATGGGTCCCCGGTACAACTGCCGAAAGTAATGAGTGCATCAGGGAAAGGTCCACCATCGACATCTCATCTATGATGATGACATCCGCCTCTAACGGATTCGACGCATTCCGCTCAAATCGAATGCCGGAGTTTTCTCCGTCCTCATCCACTCCGCCATTCAATTCCAAAAGGCGGTGAATCGTCTGTGCCTGATATCCGGTGGCTTCCGTCATTCTTTTTGCCGCACGTCCGGTCGGTGCTGCAAGAAGGATCTCTGCCCCTTCCTTCTCAAAATACTTGATGATCGCGTGAATGGTTGTCGTCTTACCGGTTCCCGGTCCTCCAGTGATCACCAAAAGACCCTGTCCGGCTGCCTGTCTTATCGCTTCCTTCTGCATCTCATCCAGCGCGATCTTCTCTTCTTTCTCGATTGCCGTGATCGTCTTATCAAGGGCTGCCGTTGCCCCGTGATCCACCGTCGCCTTGATCTCCAGCAGCATACGTGCCGTATTAAGTTCACGGTGATAATGGTAGGAAGCATAAATAATCTCCTCCCCATCCTTTTCACGGAACACAACTTTACCCTCAATCTGCAGATTCATCAACTGTGTATTGATGACGTCCGCCTCTACCGCAAACGGGTTGTCTTCCATCCCGTAATCCGGTTCCGGATTCGCTGCCATTGCTCCTCGCAAGCAACTGCTCCGTCCAACTGATCAACAGCCTTCTCGGAAGATATATGTGCCCCAATCCGGTCGCCTGATTCAACGTGTAAAGAAGAGCCGCCCGCACCCGGAAATCCGAATGCATTCCGATTCCCGCCTTTGCCGCAATCTTATCCGCGATCTTGAATCCGACTCCGCTGATATCCTCTGCGATCTGATAGGGATTCTGCTTCACGATCGTGTACATTTTCTGTCCGTATTGCTGAAATATCCTGACAGACAGATTCGGGGAAATACCAAACTCGGATAAAAACATCAACGCTTCCCGCATCGCCTGTTTTTCAATGAACTGTACCCCAATCTCATTGGCCTTGCGCTCCGAGATTCCCTTGATCTCTGCCAGACGTTCCGGTTCTTCCTCTAAGATCCGAAAGGTATCCAGACCAAATTTCTTGATGATGCGCTTTGCCATAATTTCGCCAACACCCTTGATGGCCCCCGAACCGAGATACCG